>CAZIXY010000362.1:0-3210 GCA_964543315.1 uncultured Desulfobacteraceae bacterium
AGTGTATTTGAGATGGTGCTCACGGATGGAATCAAAGTCAGCAACCCCCGGAAAAAGTATCTTGCCTCCACCTCCGAACCCGTTCATGGGATGCGGGAATATGGAGCCAATGCCGATGCTGCATGCGGCCTCATGAACACGACGATTGATCTTGACTTCCCGGCCTGTCTTGAGTCTGCCGACGGGCACGAGATCGGAAGCGTGGCAATCATGATTGACAAACTCGTACCTTTGAAGTAAGGCCCTGCCGAACGTGGCCTCCAGCTCCTCTTCTGTCAGCTCCCGATGGGTTCCAAGAGCCATAATCACGCACATATTGTCGGGGGATAGAGGGACCTCTTCAAGTTCCTCCATGAGGCTTTCGAGAATGAGTCTTTTGGGGGCGGCTCGTGTAAGGTCTTCAACAATGACGGCAACTTTATCCGAGGGGGTTAGGGAATCTGTCAGGCTTTTTGCGTGGATCGGATTTCCGAGGGCCGTTTTTGTGAGTTCTTTTACATCCTTTTTTTTGGAATGCTCGTCAAATTGGGCAAATGTGAGGACATGCCATTGCGGGGGGATTTCAAAGGAGAACTTTTGGTGCCCATGAAAGATATACGCCTTTTTCATAATAATGCAAAACTTGGGAAGTTGTTTAATTTACTTCTGGGGCGCAACACTAATGAAGTTAAACTAGCAAGTACTTCTTCCTCACCTCCTCATTTTCCCTCAAGTCTTCTATGCTCCCATGATACCTGATGACACCTTTATCAACGATGTATCCCTGATCGCTGAGTCCCAGCGCAACCTTCTGATTTTGTTCCGCTAACAGGACCGTCAAGCCTTTATCTCTTAGCTGACCTATCCGCTCTTCCAGAACTTCGACGATCAACGGCGCGAGACCTTCGGTAGGTTCATCCAGTAGCAGAAATTCAGGATTCGTCATGAGTGCCCGGGCGACTGTCAGCATCTGCTGTTCGCCACCACTTAACAATCCCGCCTTTCGGGAAGCAATGCGGCCTAATGCAGGAAAAAAATCATAGATGCTTTCCTTATTCCATTGTGACCCGGTCCCCTGCTTCCTTTCCGATATCTCGAGATTGTCTCCAACTGTCAGGTCGGCGAAAACCCTCCTGTCATCAGGCACGTATCCTATTCCCTTACGGGCAAGCCGGTACGGCTTTTTTCCGGTAATCACCTCCCCTTTATACTTGATGGTCCCCCGGCGAGGAGGCGTCAAGCCCATGATACTTCTCATTGTTGTGCTTTTGCCTGCCCCATTCCTGCCCAAGAGACAGACAATCTGCCCCGCAGGGACACTCAGCGATACCGCGAACAGAATGTGGCTCAGGCCATAATAGGTGTGGATTTTTTCCACTTCTAACATGGCTCGGCACCTCCCAAGTAGCATTCTTGAACCTCACTGCAATTTCTGACTTCATCGGGCTTATCCTGAATAACGGTCAGCCCCTGATGCATGACCATGATGCTCTGGGCGGCGTTGAACACAACTTCCATGTCATGCTCGCAGAACAGAATGGTCAATCCTCGTGATACGGCTAATTGCTTGATCAAATCCATGGTCGCTGTTGTCTCATCAGGCGACATGCCGGCAGTTGGCTCGTCAAGGATCAGCAATTCCGGTTCATTGCCTAAGGCGATGGCTATTTCCAATGCTCGCTGGTCTCCATGGGCAAGGGAACCCGCCGTATAACCGGCCTTATCGGAAAGGCTCACACTTTCAAGGATGCTATTCGTTTTATCAACGGCTAATTTTCCGGCCGGGGAAAAAAGGGTTCGGCTCTTTCTCTGCTGTGAGAGCACGGATACCTGAACATTTCTGAACACTGTAAGCCGCGGAAAAATGTTCGCAATTTGAAATGACCGCGCAATGCCTCTCCTGCAAATCTGGTAGGGTGGCAGCATGCTGATATCTTCTTCGTTAAAGATGACCTTTCCCCTGTCCGGTTTTAGCTGCCCTGTAATCAGGTTAAAAAGGGTTGTCTTTCCCGCACCATTAGGCCCGATCACTGCCACAAGCTCGCCTTTTTCCACAGTCAAACCGGCACCGTTCACGGCCTTGAAATCATCAAAAGATTTGTGTACTTCCTCAACCCGCAACATCTACTTTCCCCCCCCCAACCGCCTCTTTGGCCTGTCGACCAAATTTTTCCAGGATATAACCCCATACTCCTTCAGGCAGAAAAAAGATAAGCAGGATCAGTATGATCCCGAGAATCAAAGTCCAGTACTCGGTATAGATACCCACAAAGGTCCTTAAAGAGACCATTATTGCGGCCCCTAAAATCGGACCGGCGAAAGTGAACCATCCTCCCAAAAGACACATGATAAATATCTCAAGTGAAAACACCCAGAACATGAGATCCGGAAAAACCGAACCTTCAACGACAACAAAGAGAACTCCTGCAATCCCTGCAAAGAACGTGGCGATGACTATAGCCATGAGCTGGTGGCGCCTGACATTAATGCCGATGGCTTCGCATCTTTCCGGATTGTCACGAATCGCCTGAAGGGTTTCACCAAAAGGGGATTTATAAACCATATACATCAAAACCAAACAAATCGCTGTCACGATCAGAACGAAATAATAGGCACCATTCTGCGAAGATATAAAGGAAGGCATGGAAATGCCATGGATGCCGTCGTCGCCGTTTGTTAGACCATACCATCGAAAAGCGATCGCCCATAGAAGCGATCCTAAGGAAATTTGAAGCATTCCGAAATAGAGCCTGGTCAATCGGACACAAAAAGCACCTATGAGCAGCCCTACAAATGCCGCCGCTAAGGGTCCGGCAACAAAGCCGATCCAGGATGGAAGGGATGTCTTCGTCAGCATGAGGGCAACGGTATAGGCCCCAACACCGTAAAAAGCACCATGATGAAACTGAAAGAGTCCACCGTGGCCGACCACAATATTGAGGCTCATAGCTAAAAGAGCCGTCACAAAGATCACGGCGAGCATGTAGGTGTAAAACCTGGGAATAATCGGCGGCAAAATAAGCAGAATAATAAAGATAACAATCAAAGGTCCAACAGGCTTTGGATTGAAAAGTGCTCTTAACAACGTCAACTCCTGATAAAATCGTTTCGCTTCACGATTTTATAAAGCGCGGCTCCGCCGCTTGGTAATTAAGTTTTCAAGGTGACTACTCACGTAGTAGAACGTTTCCTAAATATTCCTGCAATAAATACAGTCATTGCGAGCGAAGC
>CAZIXY010000363.1:0-3164 GCA_964543315.1 uncultured Desulfobacteraceae bacterium
CCCTCACCCTCCCGCTTTGCGGGATTGCCGGACTTTTTACGAGTCCGTCAACTTTCAAGCACGAAAATAACTTCCATTCTTACCCGGTATTCCTTTATCATCCCGTCATCAATGGATACCCTCTGTTCAAGCAGCTTGAGACCGGTAATGCCTCTTAAGGTCCGATTGGCCCTTTCAAAACCGACTCTTATAGCTTCATCAAAACTGACAGGCGACGCACCGATGATCTCGGAAATCCTTGCCACACGCTCCATGATTTATCCTCCTCAGCTTCCCTGTTCCCAATCGATTTCGGTTAGGAGTTCACGGTTTTTTGTCATGTCTTCCCACAAGAGATTTGACAGCCTGGAATGTACAGGCCCCGGACAACCCTCACCAATAGTTTTTCCATCGTAGCTGACTACGGGAACTATATTCATTGAAGTGCCGGTAAGAAATATTTCCCTTGCCTGATAAGCCTTCTCGAGTGATATACTGTTAAATTTTACTCCCCTGATTATGTTTTTCTTTGCAAGCTTTTCCGCCAACTGGAATACACGTTCGGCAGTTACTCCGGACAGGGTCCTTTCAAATCCAGGGAATTCCAAAATGCCTTCCGCGCTTAACACGGCGACATTTTCAATAGAGCCTTCAGCCAGGAAGCCGTCCTCGTCAAGGGCTATCGCGTATTGGGCTTGTGCCTCAATGGCCCCCATTTTTATCAGGACATTAGGCAGGTAATTGCATGACTTAATAGTGGCGAAAAATGATTTTTTTATTGGAATATGGCTTGTAACAACTGCAACTCCATCGCGATAATACTCGGTCGGCAAGCTTTTAAAACGAATTACATTAACATATATTTGACTTGAAGGACAGTCGAAAGGATTGGTGCTGAAGCTTCCAGGTCCTCTGGATAAGACGATCCTGATCAGGCAGTCCTTTTCGCCTCCTATCAAAACAAGGTGCTTTATCAGAGACCTGATGTTTCCATATTCAGGCGGCGGATTAAGCGATATGGCCTTGGCCGAGCGTTCCAGACGTTGGAGATGCCGCTCCATCTGGTATATTTTGCCGCTGACACACCGAATTACATCAAATACGCCATCCCCCCTGTGGACCAGGTGATCATCAATGGGAATAACCATTAATGCCGGATCAGTAGTCATGCCGTGCCACTGACTGGAATACATGCACAGATAATTTTTCTGCCATGGATGTTCCTGTCCTTCCAGGCTAGGAAAATAATTTTGCTTATCAATCATTGGAATTTGCATGATTTAGTTTGTTATTCTAAAAGCACTTAAAATGACTATAACTTGACACATATGTCTCTCAAATCTATTATTCTAAAAGAGTCAGCCTGAAAGCTAAACGATAAAATGCCAAAAATCAACGAATTTTTCTTTGGCGCACATCTAAAAGGAATAGAAAGGATGGAATTGGATTATGGGAGAAAGACAATACCTTGTGGACGATTTTAGTTTGAAAGATTCGTGGAGGATGTTCCGTTTCATGGCAGAATTTGTGGAAGGTTTTGAAGTTCTCCCGGAGGTATTTCCGGCAGTGACCGTTTTCGGATCCTCCAAGGCGAAACCCCAAAGCACAACCTATAAAACAACGCTTAAGGTGGCACGGCTGTTGGTTGAAAACGGATTTAGCGTTATTTCAGGTGGAGGTCCAGGCGTTATGGAAGCAGCCAATAAAGGTGCTGCTGATGCCGGGGGCAAGTCGGTGGGCCTTCATATTGAACTCCCGAATGAACAAAAACCCAATCCATATGCCAATATCCGGCTTGATTTCAGGTATTTCTTTATAAGAAAGGTCATGTTCGTAAAATATGCCGTAGCGTATATTATCCTACCGGGAGGATTTGGAACACTTGATGAACTCTTCGAGGCCCTGACCCTTATTCAAACACAAAGGATCAGATCTTTTCCCGTTATCCTGATTGATTCCGAATACTGGGGCGGTCTTTTGCGTTGGATTAAGGAGACCCTGGTTAAGGAAAAGACCATATCAAAAACAGATTTGGGTATCTTCAGATTGGTAGACACTCCCGAAGAAGCCATAGCTATAATAAAGAGGAGGGTCATTGTCTAACCTGGAAAAGGAAGAAGAGGCTATCCTTCTCTCGTGGTCCCGAGACATTCGCATAGACCTATCGGCCATACAGATTAATCTGATCGGCATGTATCTGGATGAACTATGTGAGTGGAACATGAGAATGAATTTAACGGGAGTGACCAGTCGCGAAGGAATCATAAAAGAATTGCTTCTCGATTCATTGTTCTCAGCCCGTTTTCTTCCTGATGAAGGCACATTGCTCGATGTAGGATCGGGTGCCGGATTTCCTGCCGTACCCCTTAAAATCTGCAAACCGAAGCTCAGAATATGCTTGATAGAAGCCAGTTTGAAAAAGGCAACTTTTCTTAAGCAGGTAGTCAGACGCGCACATTTCAACGGGATGGAGGTCATTCGGGGTCGAATTGAGGAGGAAAATTGTCTTAACAGGGAGCGGTATGACATAATTACGGCCCGGGCGTTTGCGTCCCTGCCGAAGACCCTGGCTTGGTGTTCCCCTTACCTTATACCCGGAGGCCTGCTTGTGAATTTTCAGGGACCCGAGTTCGAAAATGTCCTTAGGGAAGGGGAGGATGTTTTAAAAAGGCACCGGATCTTTCTTTACAAGGCCGTTCCATATAAATTGCCCGGGAAGGATTGGAATAGAAATCTACTCATATTTAAAAAGGAGTGATGAATCCTGCAGGTTTGAAAAAAAGGGAGGAACATTTTCCGGATTTTGTTCCTCCCTACCAATACTTCGAGCATAATGGCTACCAATATGCCCGTGAAAATGCATAAAATACTTTTTTTTCTGGGGTGGAAAATTCAAAGAGATAAAGAGCAGGTTTTTGCTCATATTCATAATTTTATTTCACATACTTGAAGGAAACATTTATCCTTGCCCGATAAGAGGTTATTTTGCCGTTTTCAATGGTTACGTCAAGCTTTGTAATCTCGGCGATTCGTAGGTCTTTGAGGGATTCACTTGCCGTCTCCACGGCGTTTTTGGCTGCCTGCTCCCAAGAATCATCACTTGTCCCAACGAGCTCAATTATTTTGTACGTGCTTCCGGCCATCTTCTCACCCTCCTTTACTCTGCATAAGGTTACATTCAATGA
>CAZIXY010000364.1:0-3157 GCA_964543315.1 uncultured Desulfobacteraceae bacterium
CAAAACTATCAAAGGAGAAATTCCTCGCACTTCACTTCCCAATAAGTTGGCCATCATTTTTTCACTGTCAGCAGTAAAGAGGTGCGCACTTAAATAAATTTCTGACAAGCCGAAACAGTGCGAATTATGTGCCCATCGTCACTTTTATATTGTGTGCTTTTCCGTCAGCAAGAACGGGAATTAAAGGTTCGGAGAGAGGCCTCCCATCTAACACTACTTCTCTCACTCCATGCGTGACTTCGTTGGGGTTCTTTACTTCTATATTGTAGGTGGCACCTCTGAATCGGCGGCGAACCCTGAACCCGCTCCACTTCTGAGGGATACAGGGGTCAATCAAGAGTCCATTCTCTTTTGGTCTAATTCCTAAAATCCATTCACTGCTCGCCTTGAACAACCATGTTGCAGATCCTGTGTACCAAGTCCAGCCTCCTCTGCCGAAAAATGGGGACTGGGGTCCGTCTATGTTTCCAGGTAGCACGTATGGCTCTGACCGGTATTTCCAAGGATTCATTCCTCGTTTGGGTGGGCAGAGTCTGGAGAATATATCGTACGCGTTGTTTCCACGCTTGAGCTTGCACTCGGCTATGATCATCCAAGTGGCTGCATGTGTGTAAACTGCCCCGTTTTCACGCATACCTGGAGCATAGCGAGAAGCGTAACCGATGGTACTATCCGGTTTTGTATATCCGGGATAGTAAAGTAGGGGGCCGAATTCTCTCAGAAGTTTTTTCTCCGCAGCATCCATCGCCTTCTCAGCTCTATTCTTCGGGGCTACATGGTTAATCACTGCCCAGGTCTGAGCGTTCAAAAATATTTTCCCTTCTTTACATCTGGAGCTACCTATTGGTGAACCGTTATCTTTAGTAGCGCGGATATACCAAGAGCCATCCCACGCGTGCTTGTTAATGGCGTTCTTCAACTTTTTTGCCTGCTTTGCATATCTGCGCGCGCGTTTAGAATCGCGCTTCTTCTTGCAGATGAGTGCGAATTCTGTTAGAATCCCGTAAAGGAAATGACCCAACCATATTGACTCTCCTTTCCACTCGGACCCCACGCTGCTCATTCCATCGTTCCAGTCACCGTCACCGATTAGGGGCAAACCTCGAGGACTGAACCTTGTCAAAACCTTTTCTATGGCTCGATTACAGTGGTCATAGATTGATTCCTCTGGCGCATCCACGTATGGGGCTTTTTCATTCAAGATTGAAACGTCAGCAGTTTCATCCAGATAAGCAAGAGTAGTCGATGCTAGCCAAAGCAAATCGTCAGTCATGTTGGTTCTCATTCCCTGTTCTGTTAGAGGGTGCCACCAATGGTAAACTGTGCCATCTTTAAACTGGTGGCGTGCGTGCAACAGTATTTGTTTCTTGGTGAGTTCCGGCTTGAGCGGTAGGAAAATCATGCTATCTTGCAATTGATCTCTGTAACCATATCCTCCCGTTGGCTGGTAGTACGAAGTGCGTCCCCAGATTCGCCCCGCGATTGCCTGATACTTCAGCCAGTAGTTTACCATCAAGTTGAAGGCAGAGTCTGGTGCCTCAACCATAAAACCTGATAACAATTTCTTCCAGAGGTTCTTAACTTTCTGAAGAGCTTTATTTACATTTTGAACGTTTCGGTATTTCTTAACCAGACTGCTCGCCTTTCTACCTGAGCCGATGCCCAGTGTGTAAATAATCGTCTTTTCTTCTCCAGGCTTCAATGTCACGCCAACATGTAAGCTGCCGATTGGATCGTACCACTTCCCGACGGTGTTAGTCAACGAACCTTGCTCTAGAGCACGCGGGATGTTTGAACTCCCCCAGAATGCGGCCTTGTCTCCCTCATAACCTAGGGGCTTTATGTTGACGCTGTGGAAGCCATCGAGTGGCCATTCTGGGAGGCCCGAGCTGATGACTGTAGGCACAGGCAATCGGCGCTTCTTCCCTGAGATGCAATTGAGTTTCTTATCGTAGGAGGTTTCAATGAATGTGCGTTGGAACTCGCGATGAGTGTCACGTGAATTTCCTAAGCACCATTCGAAGTAACTAAAGAGACTGAGTTTACGCTTTTTCTTCGAATTGTTCCAGAGGGTGAGTTTCCAAATCTCCAAGGGTTCTCTTGGAGGTACAAACATCAGCAGAGAAGCCTCGATTCCTCTGTGGCTACCGGAGAGTTCACTATAGCCGAAACCATGTCTCACTTTGTACTTTTCAAGCTTAGCGCACGTAGGTTTCCAAGTGAGAGACCAAAATTTGCCATCAGATTCGTCGCGGACGTACAGGTATTTGCCCCACTCGTCGCGAATGATGTCTTGGTGCCAAATTGTCAGGCGAGCTAAATCTGCATTGTTCTTCCAGCTGTAGCCGCTTCCAGCTTGGGAAATTATAAATCCGTAATCGCTATTTGAAATGACGTTTATCCAAGGTGTGGGAGTGTCCGGACGGGTTATGATGTATTCCTTACCGTCAGGGGAGAAGTAACCGTATTTCGTCTGAAATTGCTTTTCTCTCTTCTCTCTGGTCATTTTATCGCTCCTGTGTTCTCTAATTCTCCTCTCATAAGTGTTATTCATAGAACACATGTGTGGGGATATGTTGCCTCAATTGCTGATTGAGTGAGGTAAAAACTTGGGATGTAAAATGACTATTATTGATTTGATCCCACTATACGAATACGTTTAAGTTGTGAGTTGTACATCTGGCCACACGTCGGGTCGCATCCAGACTGAGTCAACAGGCATGTAAGAAATCATTACTACTCTCGAGATGTCTGGTAAGAGTTCGTCAGCACCATGTACGGTGGGGTTGAATCCCATTTTTACACCGTTTGAGGGAGTAATTCCAAGATAGTTCCAGGGGATGGCTACTTCGATGATCCATCCAGTGGAGAATATTGTCGAATCTAGCACTACGTTGGGTGCGACTGTTGCGAGAGGACCTGGGTTATCATCCTCGTGCCTACAACCATTGGCATTCCCGCTGGTATCTGAAGGTACTGCGGCCAGTTTGAAGAGTCCCGCGCCGGTTTCATAGCGGTCGGTTTCGAGATACAATTCGATGCTGTCTGTTTCGTATAGGGCTTGCATGTCACTCGCGGCCTTGTTTGTTATCAGCGAATTGTCTCCTACTTCTATGATGTAGTAGAAATAGTTTGAATCCCACGCGGCGGAGAATTC
>CAZIXY010000365.1:0-3151 GCA_964543315.1 uncultured Desulfobacteraceae bacterium
GGAATCTATAGGACTGCCCGCTTTTTCTTTACCGTTTTTCCCACAAGCTCTTAGTTGTTAATGTGCAATAAAAATCCGAAAGAAATTGAGTTTTCAGGGTAACACTTGCCTCCGGGTTAAGATAACACCAAGTCCATGAGACTGACTACCTTGTTACGCTGTTCGAGCCCCAGGTTTTTCATTTTTGTCAGTTCATCGAAAACCCTCTTTTTTAAAGCCCCGATATAACGATACTCCTTTTTGAGCTCGGCAGCCATACGTTTTGCCTGCCTGACACAGGCATCGCGAACGAACCTTTGACGCAATATTATTGCGTTGGCTAACATTGTTGTCAGGCCTTTTACCGTAATGGTTTCTTTGGCCTTCTCCTTTTCCTCGCGTTCTCGATCAAGCATTGTCTGGTAGTGATAACGGTTTCGGCAATAGGCCTCGTGTCTGGCAATATCAAGGTCATCCTGGATATTGTTAAGGATGCCGAAAAAATAGGGTAAAGTGCATCGTTTATGATCTCGCCTTACGGCCTTGAGGAAGGCCTCCTCAGACTTGTTGATGGCGTTGAGGTCATAGGTGACTATACACTTCTGTGCCCGTTTCAGACCCCGGTCATCTACCTCCAGGCCATGATTCCGGATGATCCAGGCAAGCCGATCAAGTTTGGCCTCCCGGTCAGAATCTTCGTGTTTCCTTTTTCGTCCTTTGTATTTCTCCTTCAGAGCCTGCCTGGGCTCTTCCGGTACACCGGCTTTCATTCTACCTTCAGGGCTAATCTTATCCCCAAATCGAGGGATCCTGTTGCGCATGGCTATATAGATCGAAACCAGCTTTTCAAGGATCATCCTGGCAAGATCCCTCGGGGATACTGTTTTAAGGTCGATGGTGCCGATCACCCCTTTCATCTCGGAAAAGGCCCCCTCCACGCTACCGTTTCCTTTGGGATTTGCAGGCCCCGCAGGCAGCACCTCAATATCGTTCACCTTAAAATAGGCGCTGCTTTCATCTGAAAGGTTGGCCCTCCCGTGATCCAACACTACTCCCAGGGGTGTACCCCACATCCCCTTATGGGCTTCCATAACCTTTATAACCTCCCGGGAAGTCTCACTGTCAGAAACACTGAAGCCGCTATGATAATAGGACTCAACATCTACACATAACTCCAGATTGAACTTATAGGGAGTCTGATCAATCCATACTGTGAACTCGCTCCCGTCAACGCTTACAAGACCGTTTGGGATACCTTGACGGAGCGCCTGGTAAAATTTTGGCCGGCGATTTCTGATTTCAGGTTTGTAAAGACCATTGGCCGTCAGGACCTCTCCCACCTTTTTGCTGCTGAGTTCGAAACCCTTTTCCTCTTCCAGTTGCCTGGTAAAAGATTTAAGCCGAATCCGGCGGCCTTCAGTTGTAACCTCTTTTGCCAATTCTACAATTTCCCTCACCATATCTGCTGTAATTTTACACCCTTTGCCTCGACGGTCCGGGACAATCAGTGGTACCATCTTTTCGTCAAAGGCTTTGTTCCATTCACATAACGTACTGATCTTAACACCCAGGGCCCATGCTGTTTCCTCAAGCGTCCGGCCCCCCTGACGGAGCAATCCTACCGCTTTTGCCTTTTCCGAGACTTCCCAGTGCCTTTTTTTTTATCGGCTATTAACTCTTCTACCCCATGGATCTCCCATGCAATCTTACGGCCTTCATTCTCAAACTGGAGATCATCGTAACGTTTCTCAAGTTCAGCGTATTCTGCCTTCAACCGATCAATTTCCCGACGAAGAGAATCTTCGACCTCATTCTGCCCAGACCAGGATTCTACGCGCCTGGCCCATTGGTAACCCGTCTTCCGGGAAATCTCCGCCGCCTCACAGATCGACTTTACATCAGCATCCAGCGGAACGTCCCTGGCCCTTGAAATCTTCTTCCCGCAGATCAGAATCCCAATCTCCTCCTGACTCAAATTTCCATTCATGGCTGCCTCCAACTCAAATCAACTGGCTGTCCAAAAACATAGAGCCTCAACCTCCCTTCAGGCTCCAATACCACATTTATTAAACTTCGCGCTATGTTACCGCCATCATAACATGCCTCAGGATCAATCTTTTTGGCAACAGATTTCACAACCGCGTCCACCCTGCCGTGAAAACGGTCCGCAGGTACCAGCAGTCCGCCCAACCCCTGATGAGTTCGCTTGTAATTGTATACCTCCACCCACTCCCTGATACATCGCTCACCATCTTCCACACCCTTGAATTCCTTACGCCGGATCAACTCCTTTTGTATCTGTTTGTTGGCTGCTTCGATCTTACCAAGGGTCTGGGGATGATGGGGGCTCGCATGGGTATGGTGAATCCCTTCCACCTCCAGATACCTCTCAAACCGGTTCACTCCACGCCATGAATAAAACACAAAACCCCGGTCACTTAAAACCTCCTCCATCTTCCCGTAACGATTTATCGCCTCTTCAAACAGACTGATAACCAAATCAATAGACGTCTCAGTGCACAACCTGAACCCAAGAATAAACCGGGAAAAATCATCAAGAAGCAGCAACAGATATACCTTCTGTTTATGAATGAAAAACTCCAGAATGTCTATTTGAACCAACTCCAGCGGTCGCGTCGCTTCAAAACGCTGGATTTCCCTCTTTCCACGCCTCTTCTCATTACAACGGTACCCATTAGCCTCCATCAAATTTTGCACTGTCTTCGTAGAGATCGTTATCCCCTGCCTCCTTAACTGATTCCGTATCTGACTGGGGCCAAATCCCGGGTAGTCCTTCCACGTGTCAAGAACCGCCTTTTCCTGTTCCTTGGTAACCTTCTTTACTCCACGGCCACGGGACTTAGGCTGGTATGCAAGGAATGCCTCCTCCCCAAGTACCTCAAGTTTCCGTCTCCATTCATATACCGTCGAGTAGTGTACTCCTGCCAACTCCGCTGACTTTACTATACCAATATTCTGCCCACTCCGTAAAACCTTCAGCTTCTCCTCTTGCGAAAACCGCCTCCCTTTCTCCATTACACTTCCTCCTTCCATCTTTAGCGAGAAAGTGTTACCTTCTTTCCTCCGATTCTTTACGGATTCTTAGTAGCAGATACACGTAGCCTTCACGATCAAAAACCATCACTGGTCCGGCAGCTATCTCATTTTTCCA
>CAZIXY010000366.1:0-3127 GCA_964543315.1 uncultured Desulfobacteraceae bacterium
CCCGGCTATGGAATACCTCAAGAGGTTTTACTATGACACGGTCAGCTTCTTTGAGCCTGCCTTAATGTGTGCTTACTCTTTCGTAGGTCCCGAGCGCCTTATTCTGGGTTCCGACTACCCGCATGTAATCGGTGACATCGGTAAGGCAATTACATCAATCGAGCACCTGGACATCCCTCAGGAGGACAAGGAGATGATCTACTCTGGAAATATCCTACGGTTGATTCAGCGTGACTCGTAATTGACGAAGGTGTAACTTAAAAAAGTTGATTTTTTTTCTCCTGAATTGGGTCTACCTCCTGGGAAAGTATAGTTGACATTAATCACCCTTGTCGCTAATACGTAACTTCTCAATAAGTTCGGGTAATTCCTTGCCAATGCCACTTGCCGTCATTGCGAGGAGCGGTGCGAGGCGGCCATCTCATTGCTATAATAGTGATTGCTTCGCTTTGCTCGCAATGACAGAACCCGAACTTATTGAGAAGTTACGTAAATACATGTTAACCTATGCATAAGACCGGTATTTTTATTATGCTATGAGACTGTTCGAGAATGCGAAATCCGATTTTAGTCATACAATATATAGTAGTTTATTACAAAATTAAGCCCAACATGATGTGGTCAAAATCTCTAAACTCCTATTCTCGGATAGGCTCCTAGGCCATGGGAACTCTATCTAGCCACAAGATCATCAGAAGCACTTGCGGATTGTGCCCTATAGGATGTGGTATTCTGGTTCATGTAAAGGACGGTAAGGCCGTAAAGGTCGAAGGCGATCCTGAAAATCCGTTAAACAGGGGCAACCTTTGTGCCAAGGGATTGGCATCACTGGAATACCTCTATCATCCCAATCGCCTCAGGCACCCTTTAAAAAGAAAGGGAGAAAGAGGAAGTGGGAAATGGGAACAAATATCCTGGGATAAAGCCTTAGATACCATTGCCAGTCAATTTCAAAAAACAAAAGAGACTTATGGCGCACCTTCGGTCGCATTCATCCATGGTGCGGCAAAAGGGCTTCAAGAAAGCTACCTTGCTAGATTTGCCAATATCTTTGGTTCTCCGAATGTGGCATGGCAGGGCCACGTCTGTTTCGTGCCGAGAGTGGTGGCATCCAAACTCACCTACGGATTTTATGCTATCCCTGATTATGATTTTCCACCTGCATGTGTTATTGTCTGGGGAAAAAATATCTCAGAAACCCTTCCCCATGCTTATGAGAGGCTTCTGCAGGCACATGAAAAAGGCGCCCGACTCATCGTCATTGATCCAAGGAAGACCGACCTTGTTTCTATAGCAGATATCTGGCTGCAACCGAGACCAGGCTCTGACCTTGCCCTTGCGCTTGGGATGATCCATATTATTCTTGAAGAAGGTTTGTATGACAAGTCATTCATAGAAAAATGGGTCACAGGCTTTGAAAAACTAATGGCGCATGTACGTTTTTATACACCCAAAAAGGCCGAAGAGCTCACCTGGATCCCATCGGAAAAAATAAGAGCTGCTGCCAGGCTTTATTCCCAGGTGAAACCTTCTGCTATCCAGTGGGGTAATGTCATAGACCATGGTTTAAATAGCTTTCAGACAGCTAGGGGCATCTGTATTCTTCGCGCTATTACGGGAAATATAGGCATCCCAGGCGGCGATGTAAAATCCAGTATCTTCTCCATAGCGGGCCGACGATCTTCGGCACTGGAATTATGGGACAAGATGCCTGAAGCGATTTTTGAAAAGAGGGTTGGGGAGGGCAGAAGACCCCTGCCTATCCTTCGGTATGTTCAACCGCAAGATATTATTCGGGCGGTCATCGAAGAATCCCCCTACGCAATCCGAGCTGTCTATAACCAGGGTGGTAATCCACTCACAAATTACAGCAATGCCCAAAGAGTGCATAATGCCCTGAAAAAACTTGACTTCTTTGCCGCGGCTGAGCAGTTTATGACCCCTACGGCTGCCTTGGCAGACATTGTCCTGCCAGTGACGACTTACCTGGAATTTAACAGTATCGTTACACCGCCCTATTCTTACCCTGTCATGAGTGTACAGCAATCGTGTGTACGGATCGAAGAGTGCCGATCGGATTATGAAATCCTTAGCGGGATTGCAGAGCGTATCGGCGTGGGAAAACATTTTCGGGATACTGAAACCCAATGCCTCAATAACGTATTAACACCTGCCGGTCTTACCTTCGATGAATTTAGGAAAATCGGTGTTGTCCGTGGAAGTATTCTATACAGGCATCATGAAATCCATGGATTTGATACGCCGACACGAAAGGTTGAACTTTACAGCAAACAACTAAAACTTTGGGGGTTCGATCCACTTCCTGTATATCGTGAGCAGCCTGAAGCACCTCTTTCCTCCGCTAAACTGGCGCAAGAATATCCCCTAATTTTCACAACATGGAAAACAGCCCCTTACCGACACTCAAGCGGAAGGCAGATTAAAAGTTTAAGAGACCTTCACCCCGAGCCAATTGTAACAATTCATCCGCGAACAGCTAATTCGTTAGAGATTAAGGAAGGAGACTGGGTCTGGATAGCTACCAAAAGAGGCCGTATAAGGCAGAAAGCGGTTTTTTCTGAAGAAATAGATCCCCGGGTTGTGGGCGTGGATTATGCATGGTCGTTTCCAGAAAAGGGGGCAGATCAACTATATGGCTGGAGAGAATCAAATATAAACATCCTGACTGATGATAACCCCCCGTATAATATAGAATTAGGAAGCACCAATCTGCGGGGAATTCTGTGCAAGGTATATAAATAGAGTTGAGGCCATAGGGATTTCGTTTTCGGCGGCACAAGGTAAAGCACTCACAATGTAAATGGTGAATAGGAAAAAAAGACCTTTTCTGCTGTTTGTTACCTGCCATTATTTTTTCTATCAAAACACATAATGCTTTGTTACGTCTCTAGACTCATTCCGTTACCAATTAATCTTTCCCAATGAGTCTCCTGAAAACAATTTCCTTCAACCAAGTAATTTCTCTTTATTAATATGTGCTGACTGAAAAGGTTGTATTCAAAAACGTTGTGAGCAAATAATATGTGCCAAATATTTATTCATGAAATCAGCCCCACATATAATAATTTTTTAGTATCGTTCAAAAGGTTCGGCTTTTTATCTCAAG
>CAZIXY010000367.1:0-3117 GCA_964543315.1 uncultured Desulfobacteraceae bacterium
AAGGCCTGTACAGCGCACTCGCAGTAATGGTAAAAACTGTTAACGGTGGCATAAATTACGAACTTACTGATAGTACACACCTTTTTGAAGGGAACCTTACAAAAGCATACCATTATCTCTGCAAAAAACATGGGGCGAAACCTAACCACAGTACTGTAGAAACAATCGAGAATGCCGGCCTTTCAACCCTATTTGACAAACATTTAGCAATGCTTGTATTTTCCCTGTCTGATGCATCTTTTATGGCCAAACAGGCCTTTTCGAGACTGAACAAGACTGAATTATCCTTCCTTTCTGACCGGCCTGAACGCTTTTTTTTCCCAAGCGACAACCAGTTTAACTTCCTGACTGCTCCCACACTCGTTCAACAAAAAATCGTAAGCATCACCAGAAAGATTGATTTTGTAAAACTGCTGCGTTCTGCTCTCTTGATTTCTAAGGCCACAGACAGATTCCTTGATTATCTTAGGAGTCTGGACAGTCCCGAAAATCCCACTCATTATTTCCGGGACAAAATAAAACGCACCGGTTTAGTAATGGACCTACCCTCACCCATCGGCCACATCGTCATTCTTGGGCAAGATGATGATGCCCATACCCGAAACGGCGCGCTTGTGATCGACCTTGGCGGGAATGACCGTTATACCGGCCCCATAGCTGTTGGTCACTTGGTGCCAGGCCGGGTCGCACTTTCAATAGACATTGGAGGAAATGACGTTTACGACGCAGGAAAAAAATCTTTTGCGCAAGGTTTCGGCTCTTTAGGTGTCGGAATACTGGCAGATCTTTCAGGGAATGATCAATACCTGGCCGGTGATATAGCGCAGGGATGTGGGATATACGGCATAGGCCTGCTAACGGATCTGGACGGAATAGATAGTTATACTATGGGATTGATGGGTCAAGGCTTTGGTGTTTTTGGCCTCGGCCTGCTCTTGGACACAAACGGCGACGACAGATACGTGATTGCCGGTCTGGGCCAGGGCACCGGATCAACAATGGGATATGGCTGTCTCTGTGATATTAATGGGAATGACAAATACTTGGCTAATACAAATATTAAGCGTGGCCATCTCATTGCTGATGAATGGTGTCACGTACAGGGAGCAGGCCTTTCAATTCGTTCTCCGGACTGGATAAATCGGTTTTCCCTTTATGGAGGCATTGGGCTGTTAACTGACAAAACGGGAAATGATCTTTATTTTGCAAGCCATGGAAACTGTATGGGCAGCAGCTATTTCATGTCAATCGGTGCACTGGTCGACCACGAGGGTAATGATATATATGTCCCCAAAAATGGCTATGGCCTGTGTTTTGCCGTACACCTCTCAAATGCCGTACTGATTGACCGAAAAGGAAACGACCTTTACTTTGGCAGCACCCACACAGGAGGCGTAGCATCTGATAGATCTATTGCAATCTTCGTCGATTATGCAGGAGATGACACATACGGGCCAAGCGAAGAATATGTCAGAAAGATGATAAAAACAAAGGCTGATAAAGAGGGACATAAACTTTCGAAAATTAAATTGAAGGATCGCATCCAACAAGAGATGGCGGACGTATCATTCGCCTCAGCCTTAAAGCCAAAGGCTTTGAGTTTTTTGATCGACTACCAGGGCAATGATCGATACTTCAGCAAACTCCGTGGGTGGGTGGAGAGTTGTGGTGGAATATTACCCCCCGAAGAACCCCGGAATTGGAGTCACTCATTGCTTCTTGATCTGGGCGGTAGGGATTTCTACTATAAGGATGGAAGGAAAAACAACCATTATTTCAGATATTTCAAACACGGGCTGTGCTATGACACCGAATTCTCAAAAACAGAATTAGTAGGCAAAATTCCCTTTCCTTCAAGTGGTCGTAAAAATGATGCTGATAAAGATTCATCAGGCAATACAGGAAACAGTCCCATACAGGAAGAAATACAAAGGCTTTTTGATCCCGATCTTTTTGTGCGCTATTCGGCAATTGGAAAAATCATCCAGCAAGGACCGGATGTAATAAATGATCTTGTTACTCCGCTTGCCGTCTCTGTCGATACTGATTTCAACCTTGATATCATTGAGATTATAAATCATTTCATAGTTCGCAATCAATTAGAGCAACAACACTATCAATCCCTTGAATCCCTGCTCAAGGCCAAAGATCCCTTTGTACGGGGATTTGTTGCACGTGTCTTTGGATTACAACGGGTGGACGGCTCACTATCAGCCCTAAAAATTGCCATAAAAGATCCGAACGAAAATGTACGGCCTTATGTTGTCCACGCGCTGGGCCGGCTCGGATTCCGTGAACCGTTATCCTTATTAACAGATATAACCATAAACGACCCATCCTCCGAATGCAGGAGGCATGCGGTTCTTGCTCTGGGCGCACTTGCGCGGAAGTTTGGGAAGTCGGATCTAAATATGGAACAGCGAATAATGAAAACCCTCCTCAATACCTTGAACGACAAGGATGAGACCGTCAGGACTGCAGCGGCTTCTGTGCTTTTACCCTTTGTGTATCCCGAGGTGAACGCGGCTTTAAAAAAACTCCTAAAAGACGGAAGTGTATACATAAGAAGAGCAGCATCAAAATCGTTGATTCTTCAAGGCTTCAAACCGGCAATCCCAGTGCTGATCGAATCATTAAAGTATCCTTCAAGGGACACATTTGAAAACTATGATCATGAGATTGCCAACGACTTAGCCTTCTATTGTGGTATCGATTTTAAAAAGGAAAAGCGGTACGAATACAATACCTGGAAAAAGTGGTGGGATGAGAATGCCGCTTCCATTGACTTGGAAAAAAACCTGGAAATAATGAAGGAGATAAAAAGGGCGTTCAAGGCTCAAAAGGAAGATGACGGAATAGCGGTTTTTGATCACTTGCTTGTGCAAAATCCGGGAAACAAGGTGATAAAACGCCGTTACATGCGCTTTTGTTACGAATGGATCACCTTTAAGTTATTAACTCGGGAGCACATAACCAAGGCAGTACTTGAAAGGTGTTTACGTTTACAAAAAATAATGATGGAGTTAGAATCAGATGACCCCCGGCTAAAAGCAAGAGTGGCCTATTATTACGCACGTCTCTACCGCTTTCAGGAAGCAATTTCTGCTATTAAATCAG
>CAZIXY010000368.1:0-1171 GCA_964543315.1 uncultured Desulfobacteraceae bacterium
GAGTCCAGTGCGCTTATGTATTCCATTGAGGGGAAAAGAGGCTTTCCCAGAGTCAGGCCGCCCCAATCCGTAGAATCCGGGCTCTGGCAGAAACCAACTCAGCTAAATAATGTGAAGACATTCGCCTCAATCCCCGTGATCATTGATCAGGGGAGCGAGTATTTTGCAGGCATAGGGACTGAGACAAGTAAAGGCACTGCCGTTTTCGCCTTAGCCGGCAAGGTGGAAAACGTTGGCCTCGTTGAGGTTCCCATGGGCACGAAACTGAATTCGGTTATAACCGAAATCGGTGGAGGGATAAAAGGGGGAAAGCATTTCAAAGGCGTACAAACAGGCGGACCTTCCGGGGGTTGTCTGCCTGAGCAGTTTCTTGACACTCCAGTTGACTTTGACTCCTTGAAAGAGGCAGGGGCAATGATGGGCTCCGGTGGCATGATTGTCATGGATGAAGAGAACTGCATGGTGGATGCTGCCCGCTTTTTTCTCGATTTTACCGTAAAGGAATCCTGTGGCAAATGCACTATGTGTCGCCTCGGGACCAAACAGATGCTCAGCATCCTCGAAGACATCGTAAGGGGTGACGGTCAACCGGAAGATATTGAACAGCTCATCAGCCTGGGTGAAGATATCAAGGCAGGCTCTCTATGCGGACTTGGAAAATCCGCACCGAACCCAGTAATGACGACTATCCGATATTTTCGGGAAGAGTATGAGGCGCACATACTGGAAAAACGCTGCCCGGCCCTGGTTTGCCGGGACCTTATAGCCTACTACATTGACCCGGAAAAATGTTACAGGGGCTGTGAACACTGTGTGGTGGTCTGCCCATTGGAGGCCATTATCGAGCATCCCAAACGCTTCAAGGTGATTGACCAGACCAAATGCATCAAGTGTGGAAACTGCCTGGAAGTCTGCCCACCTGAATACAACGCAGTAATAAAACTTTCGCCTGTCAGTAAGGTGCCGGATCAGGTCGAGAAATGACGGAACTTATTAAGCTTACCATTGATGATACTCATGTTGAAGTAGAAAAGGGATCGAAGATTCTCCAGGCCGCGCTGGATGCAGGTATCTATATCCCGAATCTGTGCTACCTTCCCGAGGCAGATCTTCCCTTTGGAGGGTGCCGCCTCTGTTATGTTGATGTAGAAGGGAGAGGGCCGGTGACCGC
>CAZIXY010000368.1:1271-3109 GCA_964543315.1 uncultured Desulfobacteraceae bacterium
TGCGCCTTATGCCTCGACAGTTCGCTTCCCCTCAATATTAAGCTGACATATCTAATATAAATATAGCTGGAGACGGCTAAGTAAAAAAAATATATTCAGCATCGGAAAGGAGAATATCATGACCGGTATGACACCAAGAGAAAGAGTACTCAAACTGTTTGCCAGGGAACCGATCGATACCATGCCCTGCTTCAGCGGTCAGGGGATGGTAACGGTTCCTTCAATTGACAGCATAGGCATACCTTTTTCGCAGATTCATCTTACAGCAGAAAACATGGCAAATTCCGCTATAAAATCAATGGAAATGTTTGACTTTGACGGGGCTGTCGTGCCCTATGATATGTGTAGCATCCCGGAGGCCCTCGGTCTCGGAGTGAGTATCTATGAGAACGCTGAAGGTATTCTTTTCCCAACCATTCCAAAAAAGTGGTCTTCCCCTGACGAGGTCGTCATCCCGGAGGATTATCTTGAGAGGGCAAGAATGCCGGTCGTAGATGGAGCCATAAAAATTTTAAAGGAAAAGATCGGGACAACCCACGCCATAGGCACCTGGATACTGGGACCGTTCACACTTGCCGGCCAATTGGTGGAACTGGATGTGCTGATGAAAATGGCATATAAGGAGAAGGCAAAGGTGGAAGCCCTTTTAGACAAACTGGTGGATCTAATCATTGATCTGGGCCGGCATTATCGCGAAATCGGTGCTGACTTCGTGAGCTTGAGGGAAATGGGGACCGGAGCGGACCTCCTTAGCCCCAGGATGTTCAAAAATATGATCCGGCCCAGATTGCGAAAGATATTCGAGGCATGGGATTCGCCTAAGGTTCTCCATATCTGCGGTTCAACAGACCTCATTATTGAACTCATGAATGATTGCGGGGCAGAGGCTATCAGCGTGGATCATAAGAACACGCTGTCTGAAAGCCGGAGCAAGATAGGTAACGATGTTCTTCTGTTCGGTGATTATGATGGTTTCAACCTGCCAAGTAAGGCATCCTTCGACGAGATAAATGACGCGATCAAGAAATGCATTGATTCCGGCGTTGATGCGGTATGGCCCGGATGTGATATCTGGCCCGATGTCAGGCCGGAAAACATGCAGGCCATAAACGATGCCATTAAAAAATTTGGACGTGTTTCCACACCGGCGGTGGGCAGGCTCTAAGATTGAAGATTGACTATTGAAGATTGACTATTGAAGATTGACTATTGAATGTTGACGATTTAAGGCATTACAAAACCAGGGATATAACACGATAGACAACCAAAATTTCTTTGAAGAAATCATGGAGGAATGCGACTATGGGAAAAGAAGAATTGAGGGAAGAACTGTTAAAGCAGCTTCACGAAGGTGTTGTGGAATTTGAAGAGGATCAGATCAAAGAGGCCTCACAAAAAATAGTTGACGAGGGGCTAAACGCCTACGATGCGGTCATGAACGGTCTGGCCGCTGGCATGCAGGAGGTCGGAGACCTCTACGACCAGCATGAGTACTTTGTTCCTGAACTGCTCATGGCCGCTGATGCCCTTTATGTGGGTCTGGATATCCTTAAGCCCCATATCACATTAGAGGATCTCGGTGATAAGCCCAAGGGCCAGGTGGTTATCGGGACGGTCCAGGGAGACGTGCACGATATCGGGAAAAATATTATCAAGATGATGTTCGAGGTAGCCGGTTTTACGGTTCATGACCTGGGCCGTGACGTTCCTCTCGAAAAATTCGTGGAAGAGCAGCTCAATACGGACTCCGAAATTGTCGCCCTGTCTGCCATGATGACCACCACCATGATGGGCATGGAAAAGGTCATCAAGATGATAAAGGAAAAAAATCCCAACGT
>CAZIXY010000369.1:0-3079 GCA_964543315.1 uncultured Desulfobacteraceae bacterium
CAAATACATGAAATCCTGTGGGGTTCCGTAACGGCTGGCAGGAGTAAAATAGCCACTGGTCTGGTAACCCCAGGAGCCGTAAAAGGGATGCTCCATCACGGGGAGAAACTCCACATGGGTGAATCCCATATCCCTGATGTACTCGACCAGTCCGGGAGTGATCTCCCGGTAGGTCAAGGAACGATTTTCCTCTTCGGGGATACGCATCCATGAACCCAGATGCATCTCGTAAATGGCCATAGGGGCATCGAGCGCATTCTGTTCATGTCGCTTTTCCATCCACTCCCCGTCGCCCCACACATAATCCAGATCCCAGACAATGGAACCCGTCCTTGGGGGCTTTTCACTGTAAAGAGCGAAGGGGTCGGCCTTGTCCACACGGTATCCGTCGAATCTGGAGACAATATGATACTTGTAGTTGGCCCCTTTTCCGACACCCGGGATAAAGCTCTCCCAGATCCCTGATTTCTCCCTGGGCCGAAGGGGATGGCTCGCTTTGTCCCAGCCGTTAAAATCCCCCATAACATATACTTTTTGGGCATCAGGGGCCCATACGGCAAAATGGGCACCTTCATTACCTTCACGTTCCATGGGGTGAGCCCCGAGCTTTTCATACAGCCGAAAATGGCTCCCCTGGTTGAAGAGATAAAGATCATCATCGGTGAGTAGGGAGTTCTCATAAAGCACGGTGTCGTCCCCTTTTTTCACTCGCCTTCTCAGACATTTGAAACCTCCTTCCTTAATATACGCTCAAAACTCCGGCAAATGCTTAATCCCCGTCAAGGGAATGAGGCCCGGCCCGGCCGATTATTGAGTTTAAAGTCAAGCTCATAAATCGACTTTTCCAGGAGAAAGGCCTTCAACAGGAGATCCGTTGATCATCAAGCTTCTTTGATACAATTCGAGGCTCAGCGTGCCGCGGTCCGGAGACTCTGCTTTACGTCCGGAACCGCCTCCTTCCGCCACGAAAAAAGTCGTGGCGCGTCTAATGTCAGTTATTGATCGTTTGTTCCTCGGTGAATTTTTTGTCTACGCCTCTAACCTTTTTATTCGGCTCTTCATGGGCACGGTTAATGAGAGTAACATCAAGCTGCTCTTCGCCCGGGAATCGAGCCTTTTCAAGAACCTTCCTGGCACGCATATAGGCAACGCCGCCGCCGGGGACGATGCCTTCCTCTACGGCCGCGCGGGTTGCATTGAGGGCATCCTCGACCCTGTCCTTCTTCTCCTTCATTTCAGTCTCCGTTACTGCGCACACATTTATAACGGCCACACCCCCGATCAATTTCGCCAGGCATTCCTGGAGCTTTTCCCTGTCATAGTCGCTGGTCGTCTCCTCGATTTGAACTGTTTATGGTAAACTTCAACCTAGAAATCATTGAGCGATTGCATCCATACAGTTAATCAATTCGTTGACTCCAACAGTTGCTATTCCGGTTTTAATATCAGACATGCCATAGGGTATGACCAGGTCGCTATTGTGAAAAATCGCGCCGCAGGTATACACGACATTGGGGACATACCCCTCGCGCTCTTCCTCAAGCGGTGCAAGTAAAGGCTCTTCAAGGCGGGCTATGACTCTTGCCGGGTTTTCAAGATCAAGCAGCATGGCGCCGATGCAATACTGCCGCATGGGCCCAACACCGTGGGTAAGCACGATCCAGCCTTTATCTGTTTCCAGGGGGGATCCGCAGTTGCCGATCTGAACAAACTCCCAGAGACGTGTGGGCTCCTGAATGATTTTAGTCTCCTGCCAGAAATGGATATTGTCCGAGAACATGATATGATTGTTTTCACCGTCCTGGCGGGAAAGCATGACGTATTTGCCGTCAATTTTGCGCGGGAAAAGGGCCATGCCCTTGTTTTTTACTGCCCTACCGTTGAGGGTGATCACTTTAAATTTGATAAAATCCTTTGTTTCAATTAGCTGCGGGAGGATGTTAAAGCCGTTATAAGCCGTATAGGTCGCATAATAGGTAACCTCACCGTTGTCATCAACGAATTGCACGAATCGAGCGTCTTCAATGCCCCTGCTTTCGTTTTCCGAAACCGGAAAGATAACCCTTTCGGAAATTCGGTGATTGGGTCGAAAACTTATCTCATAATTGGAATTTGCCAGCCAGTGCATGGTGTCAAAGGTCTCGTTTTGGAGCGCTTCAGAGAAAACGGGTTGTGAGGTAAGTACTCCAATCTTTTCCCCTAGTTCATTGTAGGTGAAGGACTCCGGCAGATGATCAAGTAGGTATGCTGTTATCTCATTGCAGCTATCCATTTCGCTGAGCTTTAGCCGGAAAAGATGCCGGTCGTAAACCGGGTCTAATTGAAGATCCGGTGTTTTTACATAGTCGCTGATTGTGTCAAAGGAAATCGTATTGTTTTGGTCAAGCTGACCGCTACGAAATACAATAGAAGAAACATGACCTTCGCCCGTTGCCCGCAGGCTTATGATAAAGCGCAAGCTACCTTTGTTTAATTGGCTTTGATCCGGGTGTGGGACGATTGAAGGGTTAAAAAGGGCAGCCGATTCAATGGAATATTCCATGGTAAAATAGGCTCCGATAAGATCCCCTTTGGTCTTGCTGAGCACGGTGTCCCGAGGCACATAATTTTTTACTTTATTCAAATGAAGCCCAAAAATGCGTTTAATGTTTCTGTGCCGCCTGGAAAAATCAAACATTATTTGTTCAAGCAGATTTTCGGCCGTTATGTCAGGTAAGTTAACTATGCGTTGAATGATTTTAGGTATGCGATGCACGTCGTCAGGCATATTAACTTTGGCAATGACGCGTGAGCAGTCACGCAGAAGTTTTTTCTTTTTGCGTTTTACTTTTGGATACATAATATTTTTATCGGTTATCGGACACGGTTCTTTAATAAATATACCGGTTTAAGGATGTCCATTTGGCCTTTTTACAGTGCTGACCTCGTATTTGTAAGACATAACTGTACAAGGTCATCAATCACTGCCGTGCCGGCGCACATGACGGTATCAGCGCTGCCCCAGTATATTTTCACAGTACCGTCGTCTTCAGGAACAGCTCCGCATGTAAAAACAACGTTGGGCACATAACCGCTCACC
>CAZIXY010000370.1:0-3071 GCA_964543315.1 uncultured Desulfobacteraceae bacterium
TAGTCAGGCACCTTGCACCCTTTAACCGGGATTACATCGGGATGGATATGTCCGGCCAGGCATTTTTTAAAAAAACCGTAAAACTTAAAAAGCCATGCTGGTCATCCACCTTTATATCCATGCAAACAGGAGATCCCACCATTACTATGACGATGCCTTTCAAACAGGGGATGGTGGTTGGATACCTGAACCTGTCCACCCTGAATGGCATAATAGATAGAGTAGGGGGCGGTTCTCATGGGTATGCGGCCATTGTGGATCGGGAAGGTACCATTATTGCCCACCCAAACAGGTCATTTGTGTCCGAAAGATTTAATATTAGGAGCATGAGTGTAATCCGCCATGGATTGGCGGGCAAAGAAGGCACGTTTCAATATCGCTTGAGGGGCAAAGAAAATCTCGGCAGTGTGGTCATTGTGCCCCAAACCGGGTGGTCTGTGGTCGTCATTCAAGCAGTCGAAGAAGCATTTGCGCCGGTAATGAGAATTCGGAACATTTTTTTCGGCGGAGTTGCCCTTACCATCATTCTGGCCCTTACCATAGCATTGACCAGCCTGAAAAAGACCATGAGGCCCTTTTCCCAGCTTATTGCCAATGCCAAAAAGATTGCAGATGGGGATTATCATGTTCACCCTCTGCCCAAAAGCTATCCTGAAATTGATGAGCTGACAAATGATTTCAAGGTCATGGCTGAGGCCGTAAAAGACCGTGAAGATGCCCTTAAGGATCGTAAAGAAATAATTGAAAACATCTTATCCGTTTCTCCAATAGGGATAGGTCTTGCAGAAGAGAGGAAAATTAAATGGGTAAATGAATCCTGGAAGGAGATATTCGGCTTTGAAGATGAAAGAGAGTACCTGGGAAAAGATACCAGCATAATCTATTCGACAGAAGAAGAATATCGAAGGGTTGGGGAAGAATTATATGATATTCTCAAGGAGCAAAAAGTTGCCTACGGGGATGTGAAACTCAAACGCAAAGACGGTTCAATATTTGACGGTCATCTCAAGCTGAGTAGCTTAAAGCCCTCTGATCCATTAAGGGGAGTTATTGCAACTTTCACAGACATATCCTGGAGGAAAGAGGCCGAGGCGGCGCTCAGGGAGAGTGAGGAGAAATACCGAACCCTGGTAGAGGAGAGTTTTGACGGGATATTTATCCAAAAAGGGGCCAGGATCATATTTGCGAACCAGCGTCTGCACGAAATGTTAGGTTATGAGCAAGGCGAGCTGTTAGGCTTAGACCACTGGCTTGTGTATCATCCTGAATACCGGGAGTTGACGAGAGAACGGGCAGAGGCCCGCATGCGAGGAGAGGATGTGCCATCCCAGTATGAAGTGAAGTTAATGCGAAAAGACGGCACATGGTTTTTTGGGGAGCTTTCAGCACGAGTTATAAGTGTGGAAGGAAAATCGGGGATACAGGTCTGGATTAAAGATATTATGGCACAAAAGATGGCCGAAGAGGATATCCGGCAATCAGAGAAGCGCTTCAGGGACCTGTTTGATTCCATAACAGACCTGATTTACACTCAGGACCTCGACGGCCGGTTCCTCTCCGCCAACCCAGCCCTGACAAAAATTTTTGGATACGAACAGAATGATTTTATTGGCCGGAAAGCTGCTGATTTTATGAAACCTGAGTTCAGGCCCCTGTTTGAAACCGAGTACTTAAGGCGGCTCAAGACCAGGGGCTATTATGAGGGTATTACAACTTACTTTACAGAAGACGGGCGCAAAATCTATATCGAGTATCACAGCACCCTGGTAAAGCCGGCAGACGGCGAGCCTTATATCAGCGGCACGGGCCGGGACGTGACCGAGCGCGTTTTGGCGGAAAGACAGATAAAGAAACTTCAGGACCAGATGCTTCAGGCAAAAAAGATGGAGGCCATAGGGGTCTTGGCAGGCGGCATCGCCCATGACTTTAATAACCTGCTCATGGGAATTCAGGGAAATGCCTCTTTGATGCTTTTGGATGTGGATTCTCATCATCCCTATCATAAAAAACTAAAAAATATCGAACAATACGTGCAGAGCGGCGCTGATCTTACAAAACAGCTTTTGGGTTTTGCCAGGGGAGGAAAATATGAAGTAAAGCCGACCGATCTGAATGATCTCATCAAAAAACAAAATCGTATGTTTGGCCGCACCAAGAAGGAGATCAGGATTCGCGGTAAGTATGAAAAAGAGCTATGGACCGTAGAAGTTGACCGCAGCCAGGTGGAGCAGGTTATGTTGAACCTCTATATCAATGCCTGGCAGGCCATGTCTACCTGCGCCGATGGCGCGGCAGCCAGGCCCGGCGTCGGGGAACTCTATGTTCAAACGGAAAACGTTACAATTGGCGAGGACTATGTCAGGCCGTTCGATATAAAGCGTGGCAGATATGTAAAGATATCAGTTGCCGACACGGGTGTGGGGATGGATGAGGCAACCCAACAGAGGATATTTGAGCCGTTTTTTACAACCAGGGAGATGGGCGGGGGCACAGGGTTAGGATTGGCCTCAGTGTATGGAATTGTCAAGAATCATGGAGGCTTCATTAATGTGTATAGCGAAAAGGGTGAGGGGACTACCATTAACATTTACCTGCCGGCGAGTGAAGCGGAGAGCATAGAGCAAAGAGCAGAGAGGGAAGAAGATGAGATAAAATATGGCACTGAGACGATCCTGCTGGTAGATGATGAAGAGATGATTCTTGATGTGGGCAGGAAGATGTTGAAGAAGTTTGGATACAAAGTCTTGATAGCCAGGGGTGGTGAGGAGACTATAGAGGTCTATGAGAAGAATAAGGCACAGATTGACATGGTCATCCTCGATATGATCATGCCGGGTATGGGAGGTGGAGAAACCTATGACTGTCTCAAGGAAATCAATCCTGACATAAGAGTACTCCTTTCAAGCGGCTACAGCATCAATGGCCAGGCTAACGAGATATTAGAACGAGGTTGTGATGGCTTTATTCAGAAACCATTCAGTATGAAGGATTTATCACAAAAATTAAGGGAAATTTTGGACAGGGAAAAAGAGTAAATAAACCACGAAGCACACGAAAGGCACGAAGAATGG
>CAZIXY010000371.1:0-3070 GCA_964543315.1 uncultured Desulfobacteraceae bacterium
CCACTCTCCAATAAGGTAAATTCACATCAAGTCGTTCACCGGTAAATTGATTAACAGCTTTGAAGCTCACTGTTTTTTCGGACACAATTTCGATTTTTTGTCCGTGGCGATAGAGGATATCACGTGCGACGTTCAGATCGGAGACAACTTTCATCTGTACCATCTCCTCCTGCACCTTGCACATGGAGTAGATATTCCTGACGAGGTGTTCCAGATCTTCCTCTGAGGCATTCCGGAGGGCTTTACCAAACCGTTCCATGGACAGGTAGGCAACACAAACTAAAGGAAACAGCACCAGAAAGAGGGTCACAATAATGAGCTTCGTGCGAATTCTAAGATTACGAAAAGAAGGTATGGGCATTTATGGTCCTCATGAAATGAAGTTTATATTAAAACACAAGCTTTTCCCGCATGTAAAACACTCTTTCAGTTTCTCAAGGATCATTAAGGCTCCCTGTACCACGATTCTCACGAGGGGTGGTTCAGTGGAATCCTTCGAGTCTGAAACTCAGGGCCGAAGGCACAAAAAGTCATTATAATGTGCTCCGGCACCTCCACGGAAACGTGTATCCTAATATACTGGATCGGGGAAAGTTACCATGCCTCTGGGCTTTTCCACCATCCGATACATGACGGGCGATTCCCAGCCTCCTTCAAGTAAATCATCTTCGATCTCAGTGAGGATGCCGTCATGTATTGCCCAGCTGCGCCCCCTGATAGTGTTTGCAAACTCCGGTTTGCGAAAGGGTGTGCTGTCATCCAGTTTCTTAAAAAGCTTTTGTCCCGGTTGAAAGAGTTCATGGATCCTTTTCATCTGGACGTAACCGTCAAAATAGCTGAAATTATGCCTCTCGTAGGTAATCGCATTATGATAAAAAAGCGCCTCTAAACGTATACTTTTAATGTCAAGAATCCGGCAGAAAAAATCGAGCACAAGGATGACCTCGCGGGTCAAACCCAGTCCCTTTGTTATCTGACCGGGAAAGAGGCCTGCTTCCATTGCCTTTTCCTCCTCTGGCATATTCCTGGAGGCCCATCCAAATAAGGTATCTATCCCTTTTTCGTCCACATTTGTTTTGTACTTTGGGGATGCGGGATCATTAACAACAAGAAAATCCCAGTCAATTTGCGTAAAATCGTTAGTATCCGAGAGCTGGATGGAGTAAAGTGGGTCCTCCTGGCCTGAAAGCTTGATTTCAACCAGACAGGTCCTGTCGCCTCGCGGAGAGAAAATGCGCGCAACCTTTTCACCATTTTGATTACACAGGGTTAGGGGGTCAATCCCAAAATCATGAAAAAGAGAAGGAGGGATGAGTGTACGATAAAAACCCTCTTTTTGGGAGCTGGCAAGGCGGCTGATTTTGTTTATCCAGGACATGATCCAGTATCTCCTGACAGTATATTTTAATTAGAACATTTCCACCGGGAAGTCAAAAAAAAGCTAGACTGTTGCTTATGGGTTTTCACTGTTAAACGCCTGTAAAGTAATTTTTGGATTATCACTATTCATTCTTTTTAATTGACCGTTTTTCCTCCCATCTGTTAGGATTCAATGCTGAAATTTTGTTTCCGGAGCAGACTTTTGGGAGATCATGACGTTAAATCACGAGGGGCGATTTTCGTCTACTCAGACGAGATGTGCTGGTTTGATTTCGGTTCAGACCATCCGTTCAAACCCGAAAGGGCCACAAAGACATATGAACTATGCAGGCGTTACGGGGTTATGAATCAGCCATGGATGAAAGTCCTCGAACCTGAAGCCTTAGACATGACTTTTCTTGAACTTTTTCACGAACCCGAATACATCAGTCTTCTGGAAGAATCAAGTGCTGGAAAAGTGCGTCTCGAAATGCTTGAAAGGGGCCTTGGGACCGCAGACAACCCTATCCTTCCAGGTATCTACGAATGGTCTCTATTGGCAGCTGGGGGCACACATACAGCTATGGATAAACTCATCAAAGATGATGCCCTTGTTGCCTTTAATCCTCTGGGAGGGTTCCATCATGCCATGCCGGGCCACGCCGAAGGGTTCTGTTACATCAATGATATCGCGATTTCAATTACATATGCATTGCGCATGTCTCCGGGCTTAAGAATAGCCTATATTGATCTGGACGCCCACCATGGAAACGGAGTACAGGAAGCCGGAGGTCCTTTTTATTTCCCTTCACGAAACCGGGAAGACTCTTTACCCCTGGTCAGGCTATGAAAAAGAGATTGGAGAGGGAGACGGCAGGGGTTTTACGGTCAACCTTCCCTTAGAGCCGGGATGTGACGACGAGGTATATAACTTTGTCTTAGATGCAGTCGCCTTTCCTCTTATCAAGTCCTATTCACCAGACCTGATTGTGGCCGAACTCGGGGCGGACTCCCTTATCTCGGATCCACTTACCCACCTGAAACTGACGAACAACAGTTATCAAAAAGCTGTCAAGGGGATAACGGAAATGTGCCCAAAGGTCCTTGCTCTCGGAGGAGGAGGCTACGATATCTATCGAACTTCCAGGTGCTGGACCCTGGCCTGGTCTATCTTGAATCACATAAAACCCACCGACGAATTCGCAGGCCTCGTCGGAGGAATGATGTTCGGGCCGGAAATGGAAGTAGGCAGCCTCTACGACCATCCATACACAACAGATGGAGAGATAAAGGAAAAGGCCTTTAACGAAGCCAGAAGGGTGGTGGACTATATCAAGAAAGAAATATTCCCTGTCCATGGGATTTAAGTGGTAAAAGCGGTCGCCTTATCTGCCTGCCCGCAGCCCTTGTTCTAGGCCCAGGAGGCGTGCCACAGCCCGGGCTGCCTTATTTTCAAAGCGGTAAATAGTCACCAAATCTTAAGCTTCAAAATAATCAGACAACAAATTTCTATACAACCAATTTTTATGGAAGTTAATTGATGGATCCAAAAAGCAAAGAACTCGCGGAAAATCACAGGCATGTGGAGGAAGTTCTCAGAGAATCAGAGGACAAATACCAAACTGTTTTTGAAACAACCGGAACAGCAACAATTATCATTGAAGAAGACACAACCATATCCCTGGCAAACAAGGAGTTTGCCAAGCTCTCT
>CAZIXY010000372.1:0-3070 GCA_964543315.1 uncultured Desulfobacteraceae bacterium
GAATTAAAGCTTACCACTATACCCGAAGAATCGATTCGGATGCTGCTCCAAGGAATTATGAGTATAAATTTGTTGATAAACAGGGCGCGGTCAAAGACATCTTTACAACTTTTGCAGTGATTCCGGGAACAAAGAAAAGTGTGGGGTCTTTTTTAGATATTACCGAAGTCAAGCGAGCAGAAGGAGCTATACGGGAAAGCGAGCAGCGCTTCCGAGATCTGGTTGAAAATTCACTCACCGGCATTTTTATAGTTCAGAACGATCAAATTATCTATATGAACCCGGAACAAGAAAGGTTGTTTGGGCCGCTGCCACGATCATTTAAACTCACGGATTTTGAAGGCCTCCATCCGGATGATGCTGAAAAGGTCAGACGAAACTATCAGAAGATGCTTTCTGGTGAGATCCTAACTCTTGATATGGATTTCAGGCTTTATCTCCCTGGAAAAAAGGATAGCAAACTCGATATGAAATGGGTCCACTGTCGGGCAAGTTCAATTGAATACCAAGGGGAAAAGGCGATATTGGTCAATATGATGGATATTACCAGGGCCAAGGAACTGGAACATCTTTTAAGAATTCAGGATAAGATGACCTCCCTTGGCCGTGTAGCTGCCGGCATTGCCCATGAGATAAGAAACCCTCTTTCAGGCATCAATATATATCTGGACACCCTGGAAAAGATCTATAATAACGCGGAAAATCTGGAAAAGGTCAAAGGAATTCTCGCACATCTCCAGTCAGCTTCAACCAAGATTGAATTCGTTATCAGGAGAGTCATGGATTTTTCAAAACCCGGTCAACCTAAGCTGGTTTTGACGGACATAAATCAACCTATCGAAGACGCTATCGGCCTTTGTTCAGTCACATTGCGAAAAAGCGGCATTAAGATTGAAAAAAAATTATCTGAGGACCTGCAACCTCTCCATGCAGATCCAAACCTGATAGAAGAAGTTATCTTAAACCTGATTACCAATGCCGCTGAAGCCATGAAAAACATGGCTGGAGAAAAAAAAATAGAGATTGCCTCATTCATGGAAAATAACCGCATCATCCTAAAGATTTCCGATTCAGGTCCTGGTGTACCTTCGGCTCTTAAAGACAAAATATTTGATCCGTTTTATACTACTAAAAGTGAAAGCACGGGGATAGGGCTCAGCCTCAGTCACAGAATAATAACGGATCACGGTGGATCTTTGGGCATTTCCAAAAGCAAATGGGGAGGGGCAGAATTCTTAATTGAAATTCCAATAGAAAAAGAAACGAGCATCCAGAGATGATTACTTACTCCGTATACATAGTCGATGATGAACAGACCATAAGGGAAGGGATAACAATGGCCCTTGAGGCAGACTATAGGGTGGATGCCTTTTCTACAGCCGAGACTGCAATTGAAGCAATGAAAAGCGATCCCCCGGACCTGGTTCTACTCGACATCGGATTACCGGGCATGAATGGGATTGAAGCTCTTAAAAAAATCAAGAGTCAATACCCGGATGTCCTGATCATCATGATAACCGCTTATGAAGATGTCAACACGGTGGTTTCTGCCATGAAGCTTGGCGCCTATGATTATGTTGTGAAACCTATTCACATGGACGGTCTTGAGGTGACTATCCGTAACGCCCTCGAAACTATCAGGCTAAGGAAAGAAGTTCAAATCCTTCAGGAGAAGTATCTCAGGGAGAACCTTCCCTGTTTTATAGGAGAAAGCAATGCCATCCACGATGTGATGGAATTTATAGGTATGGTTGCCAAGAGTCCGGATACCCCTATCCTTATTTTCGGGGAGACAGGCACGGGCAAGGAATTGCTCGCAGGCGCCATTCATTACAGGAGTCCGAATTTCAAAGGTCCCTTGATCACTGTTAATTGCGCCGCCATCCCAAAAGACCTTGTCGAAAGTGAGCTCTTTGGGTATGAAAAAGGCGCCTTCAGCGGGGCGAGCACATCGGGGAAAAAGGGGTTACTTGAAGAGGCAGCAGATGGGACTCTGTTTCTTGACGAGGTAGGAGACCTGAGCCAGGAAGCCCAGGCAAAGCTTCTCCGATTTCTTGAACAGGGTGAACTTTACAGAGTAGGCGGGACAAAGAAATTACAAATTAATACCAGAGTAGTCTCTGCCACCAACAAAGATTTAGACATGATGATAGAAAAGGGTCTATTTAGGAAAGACCTTTATTTCCGGTTGGGAGCTATTAAGGTTCAGATTCCCTCGTTGAACGAACGCCGCGATGATATTGTTCCAATTGCCAAGCACTTCCTGTTGGAGTTCAGCAACAAATTTTCTAAGAAGTTTACCGGCATTTCTTCCCGGGCTGAGAGCGCTTTGATGGAGTACAGGTGGACAGGTAATATTCGCGAATTAAAAAACATTATTGAAAGAGCAGTACTCATCGGCACGGAACCGGTTTTAGAAATTGAGGATTTGGGCATAGAAGGAGTGAATAAAGCTGAAACTCTGAAGCAAGGAATAAGTGAATCCGCTTTTCCTCCGCTTCCGGCTAAAGGTATCGACCTTACTTCAGTGCAAAAAGCTTTAGAGAAATTTTATATCGAAGAAGCCTTAAAGATAGCCGGAGGCAATGAAAGCAAGGCGGCCAGGCTCCTTAACATAAACCATCACACCTTCCGTTACCGCAGAAAAAAACTACAAATACAATAGACCCTAACGTTGCATAAACAACACGGCTTAATATTATTAAAAGCCTTTATATTTCAAGGTTTCCGCACGTTTTCACAGGCATTTAAGGACATCACTATTTGTGAGTTCGAGCAAGGCCCTCAAAATCGCCGTGTTGTTTACCCTTCGGGAAAGCCGATCGACTGATTTCACAATTCCCCCTTCTAAATTTTTAATTCCCCGTAATTATCCATTATCATTAGCGTTATTTAGGTTGCGTTTTTCATTTCTAATTTTTGCGAAAAAAGATTTCGAAATATTTCTAAACTTCTCTCTTTAGAAAACCTATTTACAATCAACAATAAGTCTATCTGCCTGTTTTAACAGCATTTATTCAGCCACCAGCACTATGGCACGATTCGTGCCGTAAATGAAGTAACAGGAGAG
>CAZIXY010000373.1:0-3033 GCA_964543315.1 uncultured Desulfobacteraceae bacterium
AAATGGTGTCCGACATAACAAGCCCACCATGCCGGTTCATCGATGCAGGCTTTACATGGAGACGGAGTGAGCTTTTTGCACCTTTTGACAATGCGAAATCCCGGTGAGGGTTTGTCGACATCAATATAAAATGCAGGATTTATGATGCGTGACGCAGAAAAAAAGCGGAAACAGTTGCTTAAAGAGATAGCAGCGGTTCATGCTCGTTTTGGAGAGGAGGTAAATACCGTTACGCCCATTTTGTATCTTTCGTTGGAAGGCACAGTGCTGCTGATAAACAAAGCCGGGGAGCGGTATCTTGGTGGTGAGGCCGATAATTTTATTGGTAAGAAAATAACGGAACTTGTTCCGGACATTTCGCAAAAAGCGATGGAGAGAATAGAGCGGGCGATCGAAACGGGGACTGGGGGCGTTTTTGAAGATTTGATTGAACTTCCTTCCCGCAATCGATGGTTTTTGACAAATGTCAATGTTATCAAGAACACAGACGGTGAAGCAATCGCTATCGAGGCAATGTTCATGGATGTTACGAGGTGGAAGGCGATTGAGGACAGGTCAAACCTTCTGAGTGAGGTGATTGAGCAGAGCAGCGAAGGCATTGCAGTAATCAATATGGACGGGTATCTGTTATTTGTCAATGAGGCCTTTGCTGCAATGCATGGTTATAAAACGGAGGAACTATCTGGAAAGCATCTTTCGATATTTCATTCGCCCGAGCAGATGCCGACGGTGGATGCGGCAAATAAGCAAACAATAGAAACGGGACAATTCATTGGTGAAATCCAGCATGTTCGCCGGGACGGGAGTGTTTTTCCTACGCTGATGCGCAACACGGTGTTGCAGGATGAAGCCGGAAACAAAGTTGGTATGATCGGCACGCTTCGAGATATTACCGATCAAAAAAAGGCTGAGGAGGCACTGCGAGAATCGGAGAGGGATAAATCCCTGATATTAGGAAGTCTCTCGGAGTTGATAAGCTATCAGGACAAAAGTTTGAAAGTAATATGGGCGAACAAGGCTGCAGGAGATTCGGTGGGCCTGGCGCCCGAGGAGCTGATTGGGCGCTACTGTTACGAGATATGGCACAGGCGCCAGGAGCCCTGCCCGAATTGCCCTGTACAAAAAAGCATGGAAACCGGCCGACCGGAGGAAGGCGAGATGACCTCGCAGGATGGGAGAGTCTGGTACGTAAAAGGTCGTCCTGTTCTAAACGAACAGGGCGAAGTCATTGGTGCTGTCGAGATAACATTGGAAATTACCGATCGCAAGCGTGCGGCAGAGGCGCTGCGTAAGAGCGAGAACTTATTGCAGACAGTCATTGATTCGACCAAAGACGCGATGATATCAATCGGAGAAGATGGTTTGATCACTCTTTTTAACCCGGCGGCTGAAGAGATGTTCGGCCGTACGAGGGAGGAGATGATAGGTAAGTCAGTAGATTGTCTGATGCCCGAAGAGTATCAATTGCATCATCAAGAATACGTAGAAAGCTATTTTTCCACAGGCAAGCCCGACGGGGCAATCGGCAAGGTGGTCGAGCTTCCCGGGCTGCACCGTAACGGAACCGTATTTCCCATGGCAATATCGCTTTCGCCGGGCATGGTAGATGGGAAACGATTTGTGATTGCCGTGGTGCGGGACATTACCGAGCGTAAGCAAGCTGAAGAAAATCTGCGACGGTCGGAGGAACGTTTCAGGAACATTTTTGAGAATACAACTATCGGCATTTATCGGACTACTCCGGATGGTCGCATTCTGATGGCAAATCCGGCACTTGTACAAATGCTTGGATTTAAATCTTTTGACGAGTTGGCCAAACGCAATCTCGAGGAGGAAGGATTTGAACCTGGGTATCCACGCTCAGTCTTCAAGCAGCGCATCGAACGGGAAGGGCAAGTGGTCGGCATGGAATTTGAGTGGACAAGGCGAGATGGTGTCGGGATGTTTATCAGGGAAAACGCCAAGAGAATCGCCGACAAGGATGGAACCACGCTCTATTATGAAGGAACTATCGAGGACATTACAGAGCGTAAACGTGCGGAAGAAGAATTGCGTATAAAAGATAAGGCTATAGAATCATCGATAAGCGCAATTGCGATTGCCGAACCCGGAGGGAATTTGACTTATGTGAATCCTGCTTTTCTGAAGATGTGGGGTTATGATGACTTCAAGGATGTTATTGGTAAGCCGGCGATCCAATTCTGGCAGTTCGAAGATCTGGCTGCCGAAGTTGTGGAGGCACTGCACACCAAGGGTAAGTGGACGGGGGAGATGCCTGCCAAAACGAAGGACGGCACTGAATTTGATGTTCAGATAATGGCGAGTGTAGTCAAAGCACATGCGGAAAAACCGCTTTATATAATGGCTTCATTTATAGATATTACCGAGCGCAAGGGGGCCGAGAAGGCGCTGCAGGCCAGTGTACAGAAGCACAAGACCTTAGTGGAAAATATCCCCGGTATGGTTTACAGGGCACATCCTGATTGGTCCGCAGTGATTATATCCGGCTGCGAAGAGACTTGTGGTTATACAGAGGATGAGCTTAATTCAAGGGAAGGATGTTGGCTCAGCATTATACACCCTGACGACATGGAAAGAGCCCTTGAAGAAAGCGCCGGGCTAATAAAGGAGCGGAAAAGTATTGTCCAGGTTTACAGGATTATAGCTAAATCCGGGGAAAACCGCTGGGTTGAAGACCACAAAACATCTCTTTTCTCTCAAGAAGGCCGGTTCGTCGGGATTGATGGTATTGTATTCGACATTACAGAGCGCAAACGTGCGGAAGAAGAATTGCAAAAGGAAAAAGACTTCAGGAACAGATTAGTACAAGCATCTCCCGCTTTCTTTGTGGCTATAGATGCCAAGGGAAAAACCCTGATGATGAATGAAGCAATGCTCGATGCGATAGGTTACACAGAGAAGGAAGTTGTCGGCAAGGATTATCTTTCCACTTTTGTGCCGGAGGATGACCGTGAAGCGCTGTCAAAGGTATTCGAGAAACTGGTTGGAACAGCAGAGCCTACTGTTAACGAA
>CAZIXY010000374.1:0-3000 GCA_964543315.1 uncultured Desulfobacteraceae bacterium
TTCACCGAATTTTTTGATGAGTTCCTTGCATTCGTACAGGGTCAAAGGGCGAGGCTCATCCGCATACAGCACCTGAGCGCTTGCCGCAGGGGAACATGAAACCGGTTGAGACCCGCATATTGCTGCACTAGTTTGTCTCCCTGAGTGCATAATCTGAAGGACGATTTTCGTATTGTGCCTGTGGACTTCGTCTGCTAATTTTTTCAAGGATGGAATAAACTTATCATCCGAAATAGCACAATTTAATACCGACCGTCCCACGGGATAATCGATAGCTGAGGCCTCGATGATAATCAGCCCGGCACCCCCTTGAGCTCTCAAACCGTAATAATGGACTGCTTGGTCCGTGAAATGGCCCTGATAAGTGTAATTAGTGCACATGGCTGGAATTACAAGTCTGTTTTTCAATTTCATGGTTCCAATCTTACCCGGTTGCGCCAGCATTTTGGGTTTTGTGCTCATGGCTTTTCTCCTCTTTTTGTAAGCCTTAGTATAAATTAGGGTTTTGTTTCAGCCTATTAAAGCAATAACGTCCGCCACCTTTCATTCATCTGCTTTACTCATTTTGAAAGCGTTTTCTTAACTCCTTACGCATGACCTTCCCGTAAAGGTTCTTCGGCAGGTCATCTAAAAACACAATTTTCTTTGGGTGCTTATACCCTGCCAGACGTTCCTTGCAAAGTGCTTTCACTTCATCTTCCGTGATTTGCATCCCCTGCTTTAGCACTACCGCTGCTGTAACCATTTCTCCCCAGTATGGATCTTTCACTCCGAATACCGCCACCTGGGCTACTGCTTCATGGCTCGCTATGACTTCCTCCACCTCCCTGGGAAAGACATTCAAACCCCCCGTGATGATCTTGTCATGTTTGCGGTCTACCAGGAATAGATACCCTCCTTCGTCCATGAATCCAATATCGCCGGTGTGGAGCCAGCCGCCCTTCAGAGCCTCTTCTGTTTTTTGGGGCTGATTCCAGTAGCCCCGCATAATAAGGTCTGAACGGGTAATCACCTCGCCGATTTTATTGGTGCCCAGAACCCGATCCTCTTCGTCTACTATTTTGACCCTAACACCGGGATATTCTCTTCCAGCTGATGCCAAGCGTTTCTCTCGAAACGAATCATCATGATAGAGGTGGTCCTGTCGTGAGAGGTGAGTGATGGTTATGATGGATTCTGCCTGACCGTAGGACTGATCCAAAACAGGTCCAAATTTCTCGATACCCTCCTTGATTCTTTCCACGGGTAAGGGTGAACCGGCGTATGTTATACGCTTTAAGGAACTGACATCAAAATCCATGAACCTAGGATGATCCATGATGGCTATGAGCATTGTAGGTACAACGGCCCAGTCCGTTATTTTTCTTTCTTGGGTTTCCTGGAGTATTTTTTCGGGGTCAAAGTGGCTGTGAAGATGACAGGTGGCTCCCCTGATAATAAATGGGAATATCCGTACCGACCCTGCATGGCTCAATGCACCCGCCGTCAAAAATTTATCGTCGCCTGTGATATCATAAACATCTGAAAGGAGGAGCTGGATGCAAGTCATAATGTTTCTGTGTGTCAGCATAATTCCTTTAGGCACGCCTGTTGTGCCGGAGGTATACCATAGGTCTGAAAGGTCTTCTAACGAGACGTCGACTTCTGGTTCATAATCAGCCCCTTTTTCCAGAAACCTTTCGTAGTCCAGACCTGAGCCCCCTCCCTCCTGAATAAGCCACTTAAGGCCATCACTTATTCCCTCTGCGATTCCTTTAAACTGGGGGCCGTGAATTAAAACGGCGGCCCCAGAATCCTGCAGCATGCTCTTTAGTTCTGAAGGAGCCAGACGCGCATTAAGGCGCACCCATACAAGTCCTGCTTTATAGAGGGCCATAAATGACTCTAGGTACCCATAGCTGTTGTGGAAGAGGAGCCCCACCCGATCCCCTTTTTTTAGCCCGAGGGAAAGCAATGAATTGGCAAGTTTATTTGTTCTTTTGTTTAATTGACTATAGCTCATACGTTTACCATCAATGACAAAGGCCGTACGTTCCGGGAAATAGCGGGCGGCTCTTGTGAGGAGATAACCAGAGTTCATAAATCAGCCCCCTTCAATAAAATTAGTAAAACCATTATACTTCTCATCCCTCCAGGATGTGAACGGCTACGACCGCCGTTTCTCCTCCCACATTGCCCCCCCCATTTTCAACAAGCCCCACGTTAGGGGGAGGGCATATCTGGCGTTCACCCGCTTCTCCTCTCATTTGCCAGACGATTTCCGCCACCTGTGCTAGGCCAGTGGCTCCTGCCGGATGGCCCTTGGCCGTCAGCCCCCCCGAGGTGTTAACAGGTAGCTTTCCATTATACCATGTCTTGTGCTCTTCAATCATTCGGCCGCTTTCTCCTGGACCACAAAAACCGAGCTCTTCATAAAGATAGAGCTCTATTGGCGAAACCGCGTCATGAAGCTCGGCTACCTGGACATCCCTAGGTTTGATGTTGGCCTCCTGATAGGCTTTTTTGGCGACCCTTGCAGCAATAGAGGGATCATTCTTACTGGGAAACGCGAAACTGCCAAGAACGCTAGCCTTAATCTTGACCGGCCTTTTCCCCATCCTCAATGCCATCTCCTTTGTCCCTATGAGGGCTGCTGCAGCCCCATCCCCCAAGGGGCAAGTCATCAGCAGGGTAATCGGATCTGCGATCATCCTTGAATTCAATACCTCTTCCACAGTCGTCCTATCCCTGTATTGTGCATGAGGGTTTAAAGCCCCGTGCTCATGGTTCTTTACAGATGTTAGGGCCAGCTGTTCCCTGGTGATACCGTATTTTTCCATATGTGCCCGTACTCGCATGGCATAAATACCGGCAAAAAGAATACCCATCCGCCCTTCAATCTCGAGATCCGATGAGGTGGAAAGAGCTTTAAGACTCTGGGCAGTGTCGCCGCAAAAAAGCTTCTCTACACCTACAGCCAGCGCCTGCCCGACTTGGCCTGAAGCTACCGCTCTATGTGCT
>CAZIXY010000375.1:0-2999 GCA_964543315.1 uncultured Desulfobacteraceae bacterium
CCTCACCCTCCCGCTTTGCGGGATTGCCGGACTTTTTACGAGTCCGTCAATATTGAGAAATTGTTTTTAGAGGCAGTCATTTCACGTGATACTACACATTAATTTCTTTGAAATCAAAAAGAAAAGTCGCAACATCAACTTCCAAATAGCGCGCCTAAAGGCGCCTTTATGGATTTGGCGTCAATTGCTGCACCTGCTACATTATTGACATAGAGGCCGAATGTGCCTAAACTCGCACACAAAAAGGGGGCTTAAGAAAACACCTATGATAGAGACAATGTGCGAACTTCCTGACCGGAATCCACCTTCGGAAGAGATAAAGGGTATATTGGAAAAGTGCAGGACTATTGCCATCGTGGGCATTTCACCGAAAGAGTCCAGGGATAGCAACAGGGTGGCGCAATATCTCATAAAAAAAGGCTATGAAATCGTTCCGGTCAATCCCGGACAAAGGGAAATACTCGGAAAACCCTGCTTTAAGACGCTCAGTGATATCCCCTTCCCAATTGATATGGCCGATCTGTTCCTCAACCCCAAAAGGGTCCCTCCCGTGGTGGATCAGGCCATTGATATGGGGGTTCAGGTCATCTGGATGCAGGAGGGCGTGGTGCATAACAAGGCCGCGCAAAAGGCAAGAGAAAAGGGCATAGAGGTGGTCATGAACAAATGTATCAAGAAAGAGCACATGAAAATGTCCAATCAATGATGTGCTGTCCTTTTCCTGTTTATCTTATGTTCAGAACTGTAAAATTGGAGAGCGGCCTCAATTCCTTCCCCGTTTCCCTATCCCTTTTTCATTTTCTTTAACATTTCCATACGCAACAAACGAATGGGATAAAACCAGAAACTATAAGGGAATCGCCGATCTTTTTCTGATGTAAGAGTGAAGTACTTTTGCAGTCTGAATGTCGGGGATTCTCCAAATCGCGGGCAGTTATCACCCAGCACCTGTTCAAGTTTCGATCGAAGCACCTGGTTTCTTGGACAGTAATCTTGTGGATATGAAGGCAACCAGTACGCTGACTTTTTAATGCCTTCGCGGCAATTTTTCCTGTTCGGCCAAGTGGCTGCCGACAAATTTGCATTATCAGCGATGTCGGCGACCGATTTATCTGAAATCAGTTTGTTTAAATATGGGTCGGCTACCCATACGTGAGCGTTTTTGCGCTACTCGCAAATCGTGTGTGGAGAGATTAAGGTATTAGGATCCCGGAGATACACGATCTGCGTTTCATATCCGAGTTGATAGGCCAACTCACACAGGACCCAGGACTGCTGATCGCATTTGCCTTTTTTCGATTGCCAAATCGTGTACGGCCAGAGAATAGAACCCTTTGGAGCCGCACCTTTTTCTACTTGTTGCATAACGTTAAAGATTGTAACCGGAATATCGCTTCGCTCAACTCCGTTTACAATCTTTAACGTTCATCGTAGCTCAAGGAATTAATGTCGATTTTCATATTTCACACCTTAGGATTGACGCAAAAATAAATTCACATTTTTGATGGTGAAATGGATTAGTTCCAAGTTGGCCTCGATGTGTAGTTTTTCAATATGATCTGATCCATTTGCTCTTTGGAGTCCTTTTTTCCATTCTGGTAGCGTTTGGTGTTTAACATGGCACGAATCTTCAGCCCGGCCGATGTTTTGGTTGTACGAATGAATTTCAATACCGTTTCATAGTCGCGCAATGGCTGAGCCGCCCAATTCCTGCTAATGAACGAAAACATACGATGTTCAATCGGATTCCATTTTGAAGAACCAGGCGGATAATGACACACCTTCACCTGAAGGCCAACACGATTAAAGAAATCGATATGAAGGCTATGCTTCCACAGACGGGTTCGGTATCCGTTACTGCCGCCAGAGTCGGCAAGAATGAGCAGGCGGTCTGCATGTGGATAGTGGTTAGATCCCGCCTGTGACCACCAGGTTCGTACGGAATCTACGGCAAACTCGGATGTATCACATGAGGTGCCCACACACACAAAACCTTCGTTTCGAGAAAGATCATAAATCCCATAGGGGATGGCGACACCTTTTGCATCAGAAGGGAAATCATGATCAAAAACCTGAGTAGGACGCTGAGCCCATCTGCGACCGGATTGATGGAAAAGACCGATTTTCTCCCGGCATTTGGTATCGACACTGACTACGGGCATCCCCTGTCCCATATAGTCATGGATTTGACTTCGAATATAACGAAACTGAAGGTCCCTCTCCCGGGGATCGGGAGGATTCCGCAAACCCGACTCCAGGGTCTTGAGGTTCACTCGCAGAGAAAAATCCATATCTTTCAACAACCTGCCTACCGTGTTGCCCGAAACCTGAATTCCTGCACGCTTCAGCTGCTGGGCAATTTTGTGTGTGGTTTTATGAGTCCATTTGCACCCACTTACAGGGTCTCCAGCGGTTTCATATTCCATAATCGCTGCAATCGCCTCTATGATCTCGGGTGTTTTTTTCCTGTAAAAGACGACCGCCACCTTCTGCTCGAACCCGGTCATGGGTCAACTCCCCGCTCATCAGTTCCTGGCGACCCCGTGCAACGGTATGTGGGTCCATGCCCAGGAGAGAGGCGATGTGGGCGTCTCCGCCATGGCCAAGTTTTAAAGATTCCAGCCCGGCATACAGCCGACGCTGCCGCTCATTCAACATGCTGGAGAAAAGAAGAATCGTGGCCTTGGCTTCTTCGACAGCCAAATCAGGGTTGACAATGACCACAGAGGCAAAGGAGTTCTGTAAATGAGCTTTTCGAGCCTTTCGCTGCCGGTCTGCGATAGAGTCCTCCCCGGACAGATAAACATAGACCGATTCAAACGGTTCACGTTGAAGCCGACCGGACCGAACCAATTGCGTCAACGCATGTTTGGTTTTGACATGGAGCACTTCCTTGAGTTCGGTGGCCGTGTAACCCGCCTCCGAACTCCTGACCAGGGCCTCGGCTGTATCGAGCAGGTTGCCGAAACGAGAAAACCACACGGACCGGTAGTCCCACA
>CAZIXY010000376.1:0-1165 GCA_964543315.1 uncultured Desulfobacteraceae bacterium
AACTCGTCAAGGATGAGCACATCATATTCACCTATCTTCACCTTGCTGCATCAGAGGAGCTAACCAGAGCACTCATCAAAAGCGGCTCCATAAACATTGCCTATGAAACCATTCAAAAGGAGGATGGGTCCCTACCGCTCCTCACCCCAATGAGCGAGGTGGCAGGGCGCATGTCGATTCAGGAGGGAGCCAAGTACCTGGAAATGGCTCAAGGGGGTGAAGGAATTTTGCTGAGCGGTGTGCCTGGTGTAGCTTCTGCAACGGTAATAGTTATCGGTGCAGGGATTGTGGGCACAAACGCAGCCAAAATGGCATGCGGTCTTGGCGCCAAAGTGTACCTGCTTGATATAAACTTAGACCGACTTCGGTATCTAAGCGACGTAATGCCAAGCAACTGTTTTTTGCTAATGTTCAGCCCCGTAACCATTCGAAAACTTATAAAAGAAGCTGACCTGGTTGTGGGAGCCGTTCTTATTCCCGGAGCCAAGGCCCCGAGACTGGTTACCCGTGATATGTTAAAGACAATGAAAAAAGGTGCAGTTATGGTAGATGTTGCCATTGACCAGGGAGGTTGCTTTGAAACTTCGAAACCTACTACCCATTCCGACCCAACCTATACTGTAGATGATGTGGTGCATTACTGTGTGGCTAATATGCCTGGTGCGGTGGCTAAGACTTCTACCCTCGCTTTGACTAACGCCACCCTGCCCTATGCCCTGGAAATCGCCAACAAGGGGTGGAAAAGGGCCTTTAAGGAAAACCCTGAGATTAAACGGGGTGCCAATGTAGTCAAGGGCAAGGTCACCTATAGAGGCATTGCCGAGGCCTTCAGCCTTGAGTATGTACCAATCGACAACCTGGTGTAAGGCTGATTGTAAAACCTCTCCCTAAATGTAACTGGAGTATCGGCGCTGCTTTCAATCAGGACATTTAAAAATACCGCAAGATTCTTAAATCGCTTTTTCAGGATTTGCGTGGCAGCTATTTTCTTTAGGCGATTATAGTCTTAAACATCATTATTCTTTCCCGCGAATCAAAAGCACTGCCACGACCCCTCCAGCAGCTATCATGCTCAATGTCAGGAAAACAGGTTTGAATGAACCAAACCAATCCACCAAAAAACCGGTGAAGAACATGGCACACATGCTGCCCAAATGACCCCCGC
>CAZIXY010000376.1:1175-2991 GCA_964543315.1 uncultured Desulfobacteraceae bacterium
CGTCAAGGAAGCCGGCTCCCGTTCCTGCCAGTTCCGCAGGCAGGAGATCTAACTCCAAGGCAAAAAACAGTGAGATAATGAGCTGCTCGAAAAACCCGATGCTGACAATAAGAATCATGGCCCACACCAGCCAGTTGGCATAAGCTAAAAAAAAGGAGGCCAGAAAAATGAAAAACAACCCGATCACGAGCAAGGGCTTTCTTCTGCCCCCGAAGGTCACATCCGATAGATACCCTCCCAAGGGACGTGCCACGATACCCACTATGGGGTATGTACTGGCTAAAAAGCCTGCTGCAACTACGCTTATCCCATAAGACTCATATAAATACGTGGGCAGCCATACCAGATTACAATAACTGATATACGTTATGCAGAAAAATCCGACGAAGGTCTTTCTCACATCAGTGTTAGATAAAACAGTAATAAGCCTGTTCCGATTTTCAAAAGGATTCTTGGCTGCTTCCAGAGTATTGTATTGGAAACCCTGTGCGCTCTTTTCATCAGGATAGTCGGCAACAACTGCCCAGTAAATAAAGAGTGCCAGTAACAAAATTATCGGTACAGACCAGAAGGCAGCCCGCCAACCAAAAATCTTACCTAAATATCCTGCCAACGCATAGGTTATGACGCTAAAAATAGATACACAGGTGCAATATATGCCTAAGGCCCGGGCCCTCTCTGATGGTGGAAACCAGTTGTTCAGGAGTTTAACGCTGGGCCCCCAGCCTCCTCCCTGCCCGAGGCCGTTGAGGCTCTGGAAACCGATTAGATAGAATAATCCTGATCCGGCGCCAAAGAGAAAGTTAGCCAGTGCAGAAATCGAACCCCCGAGGGTGATGATCTTTCTAGGCCCTAAAATGTCACTTAAATAACCTGCCGGAAATTGTGCGGCCGAATAAAAGGCGAAAAAGAAGGTGCTGATAAGGCCGATCTGAGCATAGGAAATCTTCAAATCCTCTACAATGAGGGGAATTACCGGTGACAAGTTAAGCCTGTTCAGATAAAAGCACCCATAAACCAGCCATGCAAGGGCCAGAACGGTAAATCGAGGTTGCCACCACCTTTTGAAATGTGACATTATGCTTGTGAACATAGCGTATACATCTATAAAATTTGTTTACGAAAACAATATGTTATGGAAAAAGACACTCAAAGAAAGGGCTTTTAATGCGACGAAAGGATATCAAACAACTTTGGACAAAGCAAATGAAGAAGGAGAGTAAAGTCAGTTATGTTGGGATTGTTTGAATGTGCACCTTTATAGCATAACCCTCTCACTAACTGCGCGATATGCCATTTCATGCACACTCCACAGCTCTGCCACTTGAATAGATAAGTCTGCGCTAATCCGGGTAAAGGAAAGTATAAAGATAATATTTTGTTATAAATAATATGATATTTATTAACTTGACTTATATTCTTTTTTTCCAAAAAATAGCGTCGTAAATTAGCAATTAAGAGCACTGGATGCTGTTTTAAGCCACCGAGCACTCTTGGGATGCCTTTTCTCTAACATGTCAATCCGAGTTTACACATATTTTCACTCTGTAATTATAGGAATTCCGCTCATAAATGAATTTGTTACCTGAAATTCCGATATAAGGATTAAAAAAAGTGAATTTTTTTGAAAAAAATTGCATCTTACTGATTTTCCTTCCCTTTTTCACGTTGCTCCGAGAAGGGGCCTAAAAGGACACAGGGGGCATGAGAGCCCACGAACAGAGACTGACATGCGGGGGGTAGAGGTATCAGCATAAAAACGCCATAACTAGTTGATATGGTTGATGAAGAAGAGCACGCTCATTTGACATGGCCC
>CAZIXY010000377.1:0-2989 GCA_964543315.1 uncultured Desulfobacteraceae bacterium
CATCCTCGCCGGTTTCCAACTGGCCTAAGATATCCTCAATGCTCCCCGATTCAGTCGTCAAGCCTCCCCGTTCGATATCAAAAAACAGGTCTATCATCTGGTAGATATCATCTTTAAGGGAGACACAATATTCAAAATCCTTGGCCTTTATGATTCTCTTAACGGCATCTCTTGCAGGCAGGTAATTGGGATTCTCCATGGCCACAACCACCTTGCCATCCATCTGTGCCACAGGGACAAAGACATTCGTCCTCAAAAAGCCGACCTTCAGCCCTTTCAACAGCTCACCGGGGATCATCATTTTGTCGCTAAAGGGAATAAAACGGGTATTATAAAAACTGGCCAAAGACTTGCCGATGTCCTCCTTGGGCACATTAAAGTCGCTCATTAGGACAGATTCCACCGAGACTTTTTTCTTCCTTGCAATTGGCATCGCCGCAGCAAGATCCTTATTGCTGATAATGTTGCTTGTAATCAGGTAGTCGAACCTTGTGGGCTTGGCCTTCTGGGCAACCTTCTGGTTTTTGAAAAAGGCGGTCCCCAAGACCTTCGCAATATCCAGGACCGAAGTCTCATCATCCTTTGTAAAACGCTTTCCGCCTTTCTTATTGATGAGCTGGATAACCCCTAAGAGATACCTGTTATAGGAAATAGGCGCCGCAAGGACCTGTGTCGTCTTAAAGCCGGTCTTTTCATCCCAACTCTTGTCGAATTTCAATTGAGAACTTATGCGCTTAAGCTCCTTATCGTTGTAAACATCCCCAATGTTAACCAGCTTTCCCGACGCGGCACAATACCCGGAGATACTATCTGGATTGATCGGGACCCGGATCTCGTTAACTTCATCACCGCTCTTAAATCTTGAGACGATCTCCCTTTTTATTCCATCCACTACGTACACTGTTATCCGATAGGCCTTAAAAAGACCCAAAATTTCATTCTGAAGATTCAAGAGAATGTCGTTTGTATCGCTCGCTGAATGTATCTTGTTGGCAATATTGTTCAGTTTCTTGTGGTACTCAAGCTGTTCCTCAAGGGATTTTTCCCTCGCGTCCGGAGCATTGACTGTTTTCGGCATGGCGCACATCTTTAAAACTCCAATGTTTCTTAGTGTTTCCAGGGCTAAATCCCTGGAATATTCTGATGCTTAAGGCCTAATTGTTTAATTTTAGAGAATTTTTCAGAATATGCAACATAAATATTTGCGAAAGCATATAAGATGAACTATAAGAAAATTTTCGTCTCAATATCATTCAGGTATCCGAAACACGGATCCCCCGCTCCCTGGAGAAGCACTATGTTGATTGACAGCCATGCCCATATGGATATGCCACAGTTTGATGCTGATCGCAAAGAAGTCATTGGAAGGTCTGCCCATGGCGGTCTTGAGCATATACTAACAGTGGGCACGGACCTAAACAGTTCACTTGAGGCAGTGAAACTGGCCAAAACATACGACCTTGTCTATGCTGCGGTCGGCTATCACCCTCACAACGCACAGGAATGCAATTTAAAAGAACTGGACAGGCTGGCCCAGGTTACATATGAACAAAAAGTCGTGGCATGGGGTGAAATCGGGCTTGATTTTTTCCGCCGGCTCTCCCCTCCCGACAAACAGTTGAGCATATTCACCTACCAGCTTGGTATGGCCAATGACCTCAAACTGCCCGTCATTATCCACGACCGTGAAGCCCACAAAGACGTCTTTACCATTCTTAAAAAAATGGGGAAAGGGAAAAAAAGGGGTGTCATACACTGTTTTTCCGGGGATATCGACCTCGCCAGGGACTTCATAGAACTGGGATATTACATATCCATACCCGGAACCGTCACATATAAAAAGGCATCCCGGGTCAAAGAAGTTGCACGCGACATTCCTCTTGAACGAATGCTTGTGGAAACCGACGCCCCTTTTCTTGCACCCGTACCCAAAAGGGGCAAACGAAACGAGCCTCTTTTCGTCACCTATACAGCAAAGGAGATTGCGCGTATCAGGAATATGGAATTTGAAGAAGTGGCCGGAGCCACTGCCAAAAACGCGAAAGACCTCTTCTCAATCAAATAATACAAACCCAAACCCGGGAACCTGTCGAAAAAACGACTTACCGACAGCCTCCTAAGGCATTTTTCAAAAAGGTGTTTGACCCCGTGAAATTTTCTCCCATCAGTGTCCGGTCACCATTAATCCTGGCATCCGCCTCGCCCAGGAGAAAGAGGCTTTTGAAGCAAATCGGTCTGCCTTTCCGCGTGATGACAAGCCGTGTGAATGAAGCTAACATGGATGGTGATCCTGAGGATATATGTCGTATTCTTGCCGAGCACAAGGCATGCCGGGTTCGATCCAAAGCCGAAAAATCCTGGATACTGGGTGCTGATACCTTGGTAGCTATTGAAAATCAGGTGCTCGGAAAGCCGGAGGACGACGAAAAGGCAAGATACATGCTCCGTCTTCTGAGCGGAAAGGAGCACAGGGTCATCACCGGGTTCTGTATCCTCAATCCTTCAGGCCCTATTGCTCATTCTGGGTCAGTCACCACACTTGTCCAGGTCAAAAAGCTCACTGATAAAGAAATAAGGGCTTATATACGCACGGGCGAACCTTACGGCAAAGCAGGCGGCTATGCCATCCAGGGTATCGGCTCATTTATGGTGGAAGCCATATCAGGGTCCTATACGAACGTGGTGGGCCTTCCATTGTGTGCACTGACAAAGGCCCTTGTTTCTGCTGGAGCCCTGAAAAAATTTCCCATTTCGCCTTGACCGAAATCATAAAAAAGGCCTCGCAAGGGATCCCTTTCAAGGCTTCCCCTGGAGGCCTTTTTCCGAATCAATGGTCCCTAAAAATTAAAGACAGTATCCAATTCTTCGTCGGGCACATCAAACACTTCATTGTGCGGAGGGAGTTTTTCAATCCTGAAGAATTCAGGAAGCCGATCGTCGGCTGCCGTGAATCCCGCCCTTTTGTTAAAATCCCTTTCCATGGTCAGTA
>CAZIXY010000378.1:0-2989 GCA_964543315.1 uncultured Desulfobacteraceae bacterium
TTTTTAAATCTTATGGAAAAAAATAAAAAAAATGGAAGCGAAAGACTACTACAAAATTTTAGGTGTATCTAAAACATCCTCTCCTGACGAGATAAAAAAGGCCTATCGTAAACTTGCCTTAAAATACCACCCTGACCACAACAAGGGAGATAAAGCGGCGGAGGCCAAGTTTAAGGATATAAGCGAGGCATATGCCGTCCTGAGTGACGCTGAAAAGAAAAAGCAATATGATATGTTCGGTGCGGAGGGTTTTCACACCAGATACTCCCAGGAAGACATTTTCAGAGGCTTTGATTTCGGTAGTATTTTCAATGAATTCGGTTTCGGGGGCGGTGGAAGGACCCAGAACATTTTCAGCCAGATATTCGGCGGAATGGGCGGAGGCGGCAGATATCAATACGGCGGCGGCAGTCCTTTCGGCGGACCGGCCGGCGGTTTTCACGGGCACCAACGTGCAATGAAAGGCCAGGACCTCATCTATGAACTCTCATTGACCCTTGAAGAACTGTCGGGAAGCACAACCAAGACAATTTCCTACCAGGCCGACGGTCACCAGGAAGAGGTTTCGGTCAAAGTACCCCCCGGCATATCCGCAGGTAAAAAGTTGAGGCTCCGAGGGAAGGGTCTCGCCAGCCCGAACGGTGGTCCCCCGGGTGATCTTTATGTCCGGATTAAGGTCCTCGATCATCCGATTTTCATGAGAGAAAATGCCGATCTCTACTTGAAACATCAAATCAGCTTTTCGGAAGCTGCTCTCGGCACGGAAATTGAGATTCCAACCATTGACCGGAAGCGCTTAAAACTGAAAATCCCTGCCGGCACACAAAACAACGCCAAATTCAGGTTTAAAGGCTATGGCCTTCCCCGCATGAATGGAGGCCCCCGGGGGGACGCCTACGCGGAAATAAGCGTTGTCATACCTAAAAAGCTCAATAAAAAACAAAAAGCACTAATAAAATCACTGTCAGAGGCAGGCTTGTAGATGAGAGCCCTGTGCGTTTTTTCAGGGGGGCTGGACAGCATGCTGGCAGCGCAACTGATTAGGTCCCAGGGCATTGATGTTCGGGCCCTTTTTTTTGAAACACCGTTTTTCTCCTCCCACAAGGCCAGACAATCGGCCCGTCATATGGATCTTCCCATCAACGTCGTGGATATCACCAAACGCCACTTGGAAATCATAAAAAATCCAAGACACGGTTACGGCGGGAACATGAACCCATGTATTGACTGCCATATCCTCCTGTTTCAAATCGCCGGCGAGATGCTGGGGACCGAAGGAGCAAGCTTTGTCCTGACCGGGGAAGTCCTGGGCCAAAGACCCATGTCCCAAAATAAGCAGTCCCTCACTCTTATCGCCATTGAAAGCGGTATTCAGGACCTGCTCTTAAGACCGCTATCGGCAAAAAAACTCCCCCCTACCACCCCCGAAGAAAAGGGATGGGTAAACAGGGATAAGCTGATGGATTTTCAGGGTCGTTCGAGAAAACCACAAATGGAGCTTGCCCGGTTATTGCATATTAGAGAATATCCTTCCCCGGGAGGCGGATGCTTGTTGACTGATAAGGCCTTTTCGAGAAGGCTCAGGGATTTGCTCGATTCCAAGAACAGCCCGGGCTTACAAGAAATCGAACTTTTGAAGTACGGACGTCATTTTAGAATCTGTTCTCACGCAAAGGCTGTTGTGGGAAGAAATAAGAAAGAAAACCAGGCCATTCTCGCGCTGGCTGAGGATAAGGATCTTGTTATAACTTCAGACGCCGTGCCCGGGCCTATCACTTTAGTCTTGGGAGATTGTTCAAAAAGTTCGCTCGAGATTGCAGCAACTATTACCGCGGCGTATAGCGATACAGAGGACAGCGAGGCCACACCCGTCAGGATTGTGGGAAAGTCAGGAGAACAGATACTGATGACCAAGGTGTATGATAAGGAAAAATTCAGGCGTTATATGATATAAGCGGGCACTGGTAGTTTGTTAGATTGCGGGATTAAACAAGTCTGACCACAGACAAAAGGCCAAAGAACAATTGAAATTGCAAAATGCCTAAGGCATAAAGCGCAAGGTGTGGGGAAGATCATTATATAGGGTTGCAGACTAATTGATTTAGGTGTACTATTTTGCGGAATAAGGTGATAATTTACATCTTCAGGAGCTTCTCTAAGAAAGATTTTTGCTGCATCTCCTCTAAACTTTTTTGGTTTTTTTCTAAAATATCTTGTTCCATATCCGCCTCAATTCGCGCCTTTTGCCGCTCTTCGCTGAGTTTATAAACTTTCAAATTCAAATCCATAACTGTTATTTCATCTCTTCTATTGGCCTCGTCTTCCCGAATACCGGCTATCTCCTCCCTTATCTCCTCAAGTTCTTTGTTTACCTTTGAGAGCTTTTCCTGCGCTATCCGTATCTTGACCTGACTCTGTTCAATCTTTTCTACCAGACCTTTCTCCGATTCCATCGTGAAATAAAGGTATGAAAAAACGATAATACCCATTAAAATTAATGTTACTGCAAGTTTAAAACCAACCTTAGAGGTAGCGATTATCGCCTGGAGGACAAATTTAAGGGGATTAATGAGAAACTTGAAGGGATCCCGCCTGGGGGGTGAGACAACTTCACCATCAACTCTCTTTTCAAGGGCATTGATTCCATGTCTCAAGGATTTGATTTTTTCATAAAGCTCCTCGCCAAGCTTTCCTTCCAAACACTCTTCCTTGGCACCCTTGTCCCCCAGCTGCAGAAGCCCGGCGATGTGGGTGATCGATTCAAGGACCTCATTCAACCCGACTTCGTCAACCGGTCTGCCGACATATTGTTTCTCAGTATGCTCTATATAATCCTTCAAAGCCTCAGCATTGCTTCCAATGATGATCCCTGCCTTCTTTAAAAAGTAATTTTCACAAAGGTATTTGCTCGCAATACCAAGTAAAATGGCATTGTCTTTCATCTCGTTCAGCGGGACGTCTGGGAATTTATACCCCGCGGGATCCACCA
>CAZIXY010000379.1:0-2980 GCA_964543315.1 uncultured Desulfobacteraceae bacterium
TAGTTATCTCCAGAGGAAGAATCATTGCGGAACACAGCAATCTTGTTGAGCCTTTTCCATGGGAAGGCTGGGAGGCTTTTTTTCCTTCAAACTCATTTTCCGGACGCACCTGGTCAGCCAAAGGCCATCTCTTTCAAATAGCAAGTCCTGAGAAAAGCATATCGTTTCCGACCATTAAACTTATCAATCCCGTGATCACCCGCATAGAGTGGATTGATTTCATTATAAAGGATGGCCTTCTGGATTTAGATAGAGAGGAAGGGTTTTGCTTCCTTGCCCTTATCAATCGGGACGGCAAATGGGTTACCAACGGGATTATCCAGAATTTCGGTATGGTTGATGGTCTCGCTTCCTCATTCAATACAGCTGCTGAAATCCTGGCCATTGGACGTAAACCAAAGGCAATGAGTGAAGCGGTAAACAGGGTCCTTGAAATAAATGGAGGGATTGTGGCAATTGAAGATGGAAGAGTTGCCTATGAATTTCCCCTACCGCTCGGGGGCCTGATGTCGGATTTATCTATGAGAGATTTGGCCCGTAAAGACAAAGAGCTCAGAGAATTTCTTTCTAAAAGAGGGTATCCATACCATGATCCGCTTTACACGTTCATTTTTTTACCCAACGATTTCCTGCCCGAGGTAAGGATCAATTACAGAGGTATTGTGGATATCAGAAAGGACAACGTGCTCTGGGAAAGGAAGGATTTGTGAAGCTCCCGGCGCCAATCCATTGGACATCTTCACATCTTCCGCTGAACCCGCCGAAGCAGATCCGCCTTCCCGTCCTTCGCCAAAAGGCTATGGCGGATACCATTTTCGCATTCATCCCCGCCCTTCCGGACGGGGCTTTCTGCGAAGGCGGGTAAAATTCATTTTGGTTGGATAGCCGCGGCTTCAACGCATAGACTCACCACCCTCTTTCATCATAGTAATCCTGTATCAGACTATCGATATCCTGGCGGTCGAGTTCTTTTTTCCCGAAATAGTCGCGAAGCCTAAGGGCCTGGCCGTCGACTCCGGTCATGGGCCTGAACCAGATTTCAGGGGGTCGGTCATCAGCCCGGTCAAAACCTTCTTTTGTATTGAGTCCTTTGATAGTATCCCAGATCCTTACCGCGGACTGCCTCATATGCTCGTCATTGACCTGAAAACCCGTGACGGCCACAAACAATTTCCGGCACAGTTCGAGACTGTAAAAGCGGTTATTGAAGTGTCTGTTGCATATGCCCAGGCTGCTCAGGATCGTGTACCAGTCCTCCGAATAGCGTGTCATGCGTCCCACGTTGAATCCGAGAGGGGAGTCCATGATACGCTCGATTGCCTCTTTATCGGCTCCCATCCGTTCGAGATGTCTTCTAAACAGGGGCAAGTTATCCTCTGTCTGGCCCGGCACGTAGGTAGGGGAACCCCCGCTCTGCGATCTCGGCCCCTTCAGGGAGACAATCTGTTCGAATTCCATTGTACCCAGACCCACCAGCCGGGGCTCCCAAAGAATGTCACAGTTCTTAATAATCGGGGCGTGTGACTCATATTCCTTACCGAGATATTCCAGGAGTGTCTTCCAGCCTCCGGCTAATATATTCGCGGAACCTTTTCTTGCCGTAATTGCATCGGCCCAGCGATCAAGGGTATCCATGTCCCTTTTTAGAGGGAGGTCAAAACGGGCCGGGTCCAGGCTGCCCTCTTCACAATTCGTCATAAGAAAGTCCAGCATACCCCCGAAAGTAAACATATCAAGCCCTGATCGGTCCAATTTGTCGAGCATGCGAAGACTCGCTGTCCTGTCGTCCTCAGTGTTGAGATCAAACAGATGTCCGATGGAAAAAGTGTTGAAATAGGAAGTCGTGGTCGTCTTGAAGCCCTTGTAAGGGCCTTCTTTTACCTCCAAGCTGTCCTTGTCCGGCGTAAAACATGATGGACATCCCAAACGTTTTACATTTAAGCTCCTATAAGCATCCGGCCCATAGAGTTTGCTTGCCTTTTCACCGGGAAAAACTCGGCTGAAATTTCTGCACGCAGAAAACTGTTTGATGTAATTATCCCAGTTCTCCATGATGCCCAATTCAAGGACCCTCGGATGATTCTTGAATCTCTTGAGCCGTTCACGGATACCGGTAAGGAGTGTCTTGAGTTCTCTCGTGTCATAAATCTTCGGACGCCTATCGCCTGAGGCTATTATGGCCTTCAGGTTTTTAGATCCCATGACGGCCCCTAATCCACCTCGTCCTAAGGTGGCTGCCTTATCCACCAGGGCCATAGAAAAAACCACCCCGTTTTCACCAGAAGGCCCGATTGCGATGACACTCGGTTTTGGCCCGTTATAGGATTTTTTGAGCGCGTCCGTTGTCTCAAAAATATCAAGACCCCACAGATCATTGGCATCAAGCAGGCGTGGTTCGTCATTATTAATGGAGATTACAACAGGCTTTTTGGCCCTGCCGGTGATAATCATGTGATCAAAACCCGCCCCCTTGAGATTGAGGGCAAAACGCATGGAGCCAACGGATTCCGAGATGGTGCCGTTTAAAGGAAAGCGTGTGGTCGCGATTATCTTGGCGGCACCCGGGCAGCCTGTGCCGACCAGCGGACCTGAGCCGAGGATGATAGGATTATCAGGAGAAAGCGGGTCTGTCCCTCTAACATAGGTCTGTTCCATCAGCCAGGCATTGAGCCCGAGACCGCCCAGATAGGCCCGGGCCTGGTCAAGTGGAAGATCTTTTGTCTCAAATTTTTCTGATGTAAGATCCGCGTGGAGAATCTTACCCATATATCCAAATACTGTCATCTTCAAGCCTTCTTGGACCTTGCAACGGAACGGGCCATCCTGTCTAATTTAAAAATAGTGTTGAATTCCATATTTTTGCTGATCCAGAGCTTCTTGTTGATAACGGAATCCGTAATAGCCCCCCTGTATGCCAGGCCGTCTAATAATGTGCGAGGGTCCTCGCTCACCATCACAAAATCAGGAGACGTGAGATCTA
>CAZIXY010000380.1:0-2954 GCA_964543315.1 uncultured Desulfobacteraceae bacterium
AGACTAAGAAATCATTCTATCAAGATTGCTTGAGAATATCTTTACGAAGTTTATGCATTGCCGATAATAGAAATGGATCGCGAGATATCCAGGCAACAGTATAATAAGGAGGTGTTTGCAGATGGAGATCAAGAAGATATTTGTGGCCGGTGCGGGCACCATGGGTGCGGGAATAGCACAGGTCTGCGCGCAAGCCGGATACAGCGTGGTGATGAGAGACATCGCCGATAACCTCGTAGACAAGGGTTTAAAGACCATTGCCTGGTCGGTGGGTAAGCTGGTTGAAAAGGGTAAGGTCCCGGGAACGGCAGATGAGATTCTAGGAAGGATCAAGGGGGCAATCGATTTTGCCGGAGCCGAGGATGCGGATTTTGTCTTCGAGGCCGTTATTGAGGATCTGGAGACAAAGAAAGCGGTATTCTTGGAATTGGATAAAATATGTCCAAGTCATACCATTTTCGCTACCAATACCTCTGCGATCCCCATAACTGATATAGCAGAGTCAACACAAAGGGTTTCCCAGGTGGTAGGCACCCATTTCTTTAATCCCGTTCCTATGATGAGGATTGTGGAAATTGTAAGGGGATTACTGACATCGGAAGAGACTGTGCAAACTGCGGACAGCCTGTGTAAAACCCTGGGCAAGGAAACAATATGGGTCAATCGTGATGTAGCAGGGTTTGCCCTTAATCGGATTAATTTTCCCTGTAACATCGAAGCTATCAAGCTTGTGGAGGCAGGAGTGGCAAGCGTCGAAGATATAGATAAAGGCATGCGACTGGGTTTTGGCAGACCCATGGGTCCTTTTGAAACTGCTGATTTGGCCGGCCTGGATGTTGGCTTTAATGCGATGAACGCGGTTTATAAAGAAACACAAGATGAAAAATTCCACCCGCCCATGTTACTTCAACGGAAGGTGAAAATAGGACAATTAGGCAAAAAAACAGGCATAGGGTGGTACAGATACGATGACAAGGGAAACAAGCTCGGCCCGGCCGATTGACAGAGAGGAATAAGCCAGATGAGTGACAAACTGGTAAGCTATGCCATAGATGACTCTATTGCTATTATTACAATCGATAATCCGCCTATGAATCCTCTAACCACAGAGCTGCGGGACCAACTGGTGGCCATCTTAGATGAGCTTGATCTAAAAAAAGATAAGGTGAGGGTCGCTATCCTTACTGGAAAAGGGAAGGCTTTTATGGCTGGCGCAGACATTAAGTCGTTCCCAGAACTCACACAAGAAAAGGCCAAGGCCAGATTGAAAAGAGGTAGACAGTTGTATCTGAAAGTAGAACAATTTGAGAGGCCTGTTCTCTGTGCCATCAATGGATATTGCCTCGGCGCAGGGTTAGAATTGGCAATGTGCTGTGATATTAGAATTGCCTCCTCTAAAGCCCAGGTAGGGCAGCCTGAGATAAACGTGGGAGTAATTCCTGGTGGCGGCGGAACCCAGCGGCTTCCCAGATTGGTAGGTGAGGGAATTGCCAAAGAGTTAATCTATACGGGTAAATTCATAAGTGCCGAAGAGGCAGATAAAATAGGGCTGGTAAATAAGGTGGTGGAGCCGGAAAAGCTCATGAATGAGGCCATGGAAATGGCGTCTCTTATTGCCAGCAAACCCCCTTTGGCCGTGAGAGCGGCTAAAGAGGCCATTGATAGGGGTCTAAATATGACGCTTTTGGAAGGACTTGAAGTGGAGGCCTATCACTGGAGCTATTTATGTGGTACCGAAGATCAAAAGGAGGGCGCCAGGGCCTTTATTGAAAAGCGGAAACCGGTTTTTAAAGGTAAATAGGAAGGTTTGAATAATTTTTCCCTAAAAGAAAGGGGGTGATTAAAAAAACGTTTTTAGGCAGAAAAGTCGCATTATTTTATTAACAAACAGTAAGAAGGAGGAAAAAATCATGAAGAAATCTTCAAAAATCTTAGTTCTTATTTCTGTATGTATGTCGGTTATGTTTCTAACGGGCATCTTGCTGCTTTCTAATCAACCGGCATTAGCTGCAGAAAAGGTAATCAAATGGAGACTCCAGGTTCACTGGCCAGCTGCAAGTGTATCTTATAAAGACAGCGCCCTAGCTGTTGTTGAAAGAGTCAAAAAGCGGACAAATGGCCGGCTCATCATAGAACCCTATCCCGCTGGTGCCCTGGTTCCTGCAAAGGAAATCTTCAATGCCGTAAAGCGGGGCATGATCCCTATAGGCATCACCTCTACCTCTTACCCTCGAGATCAGGTACCCCTGATGAGTGTTGCTTCAGGCCTCCCATTGAATTTCGGAGATGTCTGGGAAGCCGTCTACTTTCATAGGTGGCTGGGTTTTGAGAAAATGATGAGGGACGAGTGTGCTAAGCATGGCCTATATTACAGTAGCGATAAGGTCTATCCAACGGAACTCTGTCTCAAGAAACCGGTGAGGAAGCTTGAAGATTTTAAGGGATTAAAACTACGTTCTTCTGGGACCAATCAGGTATTCCTGACATCCATTGGGGCTGCTGCCTCCTACATTCCCGGCTCAGAGATATATGCTGCCCTAACTTCGGGTGTTATGGAAGGAGCACACTGGGGTGCAGTTCAAGGCAATGCCAGCATGGGATTTTATGACATCGCTAAATACCACTTGAGGCCAGCTCTCAGCATTTCAGCCGTGGACGCATGGCTGATAAATAAGAAGGAGCTTGCCAAAATCCCCAAGGATCTCCAGAAGATACTTTTATCAACCCTTAACGAGCATTTCTTTCTGCGTACCAACCAATATATCTATTTGGAAGGCAAAACCCTTGCAAAGATCCAAAAGGAGAAAGGTGTAAAGCTTCTAACCCTTCCTCCAGAGGAATATGCAAAAATGCAGGTGGCAGCCAGAAAGATGTGGGATGAGGTGGCCAAAAAAGGCCCTCAATGTGCTAAAGCTGTTCAAATGCTCAAGGACTTTAACAAATCCATGGGCCGG
>CAZIXY010000381.1:0-2938 GCA_964543315.1 uncultured Desulfobacteraceae bacterium
GGGTCGTGGCGTTTAACGCTTTTTTCATGTTTTGTGTTAAATTGCCATTTGCAAAGGTCCGTTTACCCTGTCCACTGGTGATGGCGGGCGTTGATAAGCGCCTCTTCATAGATGAAAGAAGAAATTGAATAATTTTTCCCATGAAAAAAGAGATCCCTAAAGATTTTTTGGACATTTATAATAATCGTGTGGAATCCTTACGGTCAGAACTCATACAATTAAAAGAGTTACTGAGTTTGAGGCTTCAGCAATTAAAAAGGATTGAGGGCACAAGATGTGCGTTGTAAAGCCCCTTATCAGAGAGAATATCCCTGACTTGAAGTGTCGTTGCTTCCCGGAGACGAAGACCGAGGGAATACAACGTCAGATAAAAGGCATGACTTTGCATTGATTTTTACGTCATTTTGTAGTTACATTAGCAATTCTAAGGGAAACGCTGAATTCGTTACATGCTCAAATTGTTCCGCAACGTCTGAAGAAACTATTAAGTTTGTGCAGTTGGGACCCCATGATGAAGTGTATGGTGGACGGGAATAACCGGTCCGGGTGGGACTATAATGAATATTCTAAAGGGAATAAAATATAATCTGCAGGGTCTGTGGCTCGGCATCAAAACACCCAAGCTCCTGCTTCTGGGATTTATACGCTTCGCGGCCGTTATCTTCATTACAATAGTCTCTTCAGGTCTTATCCTCGCATACCACCAGGAGCTCCTGGGCCTCATCTGGGCCAGGCCGGAAAGTCCTTGGATCGTCTGGCTGTGGCACGTGATTTCCTGGCTGCTCTCTCTGATCTTAGTTGGTCTGGCAGCAGTGCTTTCCTACCTTGTATCTCAAATCCTTTTCAGTGTGATCATCATGGACTACATGTCCCGGATTACCGAACGGATGGTAACGGGACAGGTGAATGAACCGGAACGGCTTTCCCTTTTGAGGCTTTTTTCCTATCTGATCAAACAGGAGATACCAAGGACCATCATTCCAGTTCTGCTCTCTCTTCTTGTCATGATTCTGGGATTCCTAACCCCGCTCGGTCCCATAACGGCAATTTTAGCCTCCTGCATGGCGGTTATATTCCTTTCATGGGACAACACCGATCTGTTGCCCGCCAGACGTCTCCTGCCGTTTAGAGAACGGTTCAGGCTGATGTCAAAGACAATCCTTTTCCACCTGGGTTTCGGACTCCTGTTCTTGGTCCCGGGGCTGAATATTCTTTTTCTATCTTTTGCCCCGGTGGGTGCCACGCTTTACTATATTGAAAAATATGACGTGAAGGAAGATTAGAGGATGAGGATTATTTTTTCAGGATAACGGGCTCTGGCTTGTATCTTCCGGATTCAACCTCTTGCCAAAAGGTCTTTTCGTCTTTCTGCCAATCAGGCCCGAAAGTAGCACTAAAAAATCCGCCCAGCCGTTTGAACAACCGTTGCCATCCGTCTTGGTGTTCCAGGGTCAAGACATCCTCAAGAAAAGAAACGATTTCCGACATTCTTTCCTTGGGAAGATAGGCCCGCGCACCCATCTCGATGGATTGTTTTAAGGTTTCCGCTGACAGGGCATGGGCAGTCAACATAACAGTCGGAAACCCCAGATGGACGGCAGCGTTTAGGAGATCAAATCCTCGAACGCCCATGATGTCCAGTATAACAAGATCGTAGGTCCAGGAGCGCAATAGTTGATAGGCCGTTTTGTAGTCCACGGCCTTGTCAATCAGGATACCTTCAAAATCGGACAGCTGTTCTTCCAGCGTCTCAAGCACGTCCGGTTCATCATCGACCGCCAACAGGCGCTTATTATTTAATACGCTTTCTCCCATGAATGCACCTCTTCGTTATGACAGACTAAATATTAGAAGTTATCAGGATTAAACGCGGGTTCGCCCTGTAAATAAGTACCGAATAACTGTTCATAAAATAAGTTGGCAGAAGGATAGGTTGAAGCTCGCAATCATATTTCATCATGGGGCGTAGTCATCAACCGGATGAACCTTAGCGCATATATTTTGTTTTTTCCCTAAAATCCTTTCGGGGCATTTTCTGGGGCTCACCGTCCGCCTTGCCCAGGCACACGAGAGCTATGGGTGTTTTCCCGGTGTCGATGCCGAGAATGTCTCTTATGTTTTGCTTGTCAAAAAATGTAAACCAGAGGCTGCCGAGACCCAGGGCATGGGCGGCAAGGTGCATATTCTGGATAGCCGCTGCACAGGCATACTGGTACCCTGTGGACCCATCTTCCATGAACATATCCACACCCGTCTTTTTCGGATCCCCCACGACAGCGATAATAACTGGGACCGATTTCAAAAAATCCAGCTTATACCCTTCCAGCCACTTCCAGCCGCTCCGCTCCAGGGCCCATTCCCGGCATCTATCCGACTCCGAATAAATTTTCTCCTTTACTTCCCGGTTTGTGACAACGATGAATTCCCAACCCTGCATGTTCAGGGGAGATGGAGCCCAGCTTGCGGCTTGCAGGATCTTTTCAATAGTGTCTTCACTGATCGGATCGGGTAAGAAATCCCTGCAACTCCGTCTTTCTTTCATGGCTGTAAAAACATCCATATTCCTTTTCCTTTCGTATACCAGAATTTAATAATAAGGGCTTATGGCGGTCAGCCCGGCCACTTTTTTTACCTTATTTACTTCTTCTTTTTAGAAATCCGCCTGCGTTCCTCATCCCTGATTTCCCGTCTCAAGAGTTTCCCAACCTTGGATTTTGGCAGCATATCCCTGAATTCAATGTATCCGGGGACCTTATAGGATGCGAGGCGTTCACGGCACCACTTGATGAGATCTGTACCCCCCACACCTCTGGCGTCCTCCTTTAAGACAACAATGGCCTTGACGCGCTCCCCCACCTTGGCGTCAGGGACACCAACGACGCAAGCGCCGATTACCGTGGGATGGTCCTGGAGCACCGCTTCAACCTCTGAAGCCGAC
>CAZIXY010000382.1:0-2925 GCA_964543315.1 uncultured Desulfobacteraceae bacterium
AAAGCAATCAATGTCATTAAGGAGACACTCAAGCAGTTTTCCCAGATTTCTTCTGAACCTCCACCCCAAATCGGCATTCAGGAGTTCGCCGATTCATCCATTAATATCGGTATGAGTTACTGGATTCCTACCAGACAACATTTTGGAACCCTTTACGAGGTGAACCTGGCAATATACAAAGGCCTGGCTGAAGCACAAATATCCATTCCCTTCCCTCAGCAAGAATAAACTAATGTCATCGGGGATCTATGGAGACGGGTGGGGTAACAGGCCGTAAAGCGAATACACCCCTGAGGATATTTCGTCCCGGGGAGTGGAGAATCAAATCAGATGGAATTGCAGAGCGAATGTAAAATAAAAGAAACCTATTTTTTTGGTGCATTCAATGGATGTCTGGCTTCGCTTGTTTTAATAGTATGGAGCTTTATGGCCTTTGCGTGCACCGTTACACCTGAGACAAAAGAAAAGAAAAAACCTATTATCAACAAAGAAGCGGTCATTTTCGATAATCGTTTTAATAACCTCACTTTTAAGGACATCGATTTGAGCCGTTTATGGGTAGAAGGGAGTGACCCTGCAAAACGTGAGAATATACCGGTCCACAACAACACCCTCGCAGAAATTGCCGAACGTGTAAAGGATGGTGTAGTCAACATCTATACCCGTGGTCTGGAAAAAAAAGAGGTGAAATTCGGTATCTCCCCGAACGAACTTCTACCATTCAGGATACCCATCCTTTCTAAGATTTTTGACATAGTTCCCTTCAAGGTCCCCATTCCTTTTAAGTCAGAGGCATTCAGCCTCGGTTCCGGTTTTGTTATCAACGAGCAAGGCTATATCCTTACAAACGCGCATGTAATCCACAATGCCACGGATATCCATGTTGTGCTCGCAGGGGGGAAAAAAGAATACCCTGCAAAAATAATCGGCATGGACCGGATAACGGATACAGCACTTATCAAGATTGAACCGGAAAGCCTGCTGACGGTCCTGCCCTTGAGCGATTCGGACAGATTGAGAACCGGAGAAATGGTTATCGCCATGGGAAATCCACTTGGGCTCATGCACTCCGTAACTTCCGGAATTGTCAGCGCCAAGGAAAGAGTCGCCCCCATAATAAAAGGAGAATTACTGGATTTTATTCAGACAGATTCCGCCATCAATCCGGGTAGCAGTGGTGGGCCCTTACTCAATCTGTACTGCGAAGTCGTGGGCATCAATACGGCGATTGTTACGGATGCTCAATCCATAGGATTTGCCATTCCCATAAACACTGTCAAAGAAGTCATGCCGATGCTGGTCCTGGGAAAAACAGAAAGGGGCTGGTTTGGTGCCAAGGCCGTTCCATTAAGCCCCGGGGAAGCCTCGGATTTAGGTTATACCGGTAAAGCGGGTGTTCTGATTGTACAAGTAGAAAAGGAGAGTCCTGCGGAAAAGGCGGGGCTAAAGCCTAAGGATATTGTTTTAGAGTTGAACGGCCGGGAGCTTAAAAATTTTTTGATCTTTCGCAGAAAACTGTTGGGGCTTGCGCCGAATCAAGAGATTCACATGACAATCTTCAGGCAGGGCAAGGCAAGGCAAATATCAGGCACTTTGATTAAAAAAATTCGAAAAAGGAAAATAAAGGGCAATAACCAAATGGAAAAAATAACACAAGAAAAAGATAAAGATATGGGGGTCTGTCTACGACCCACCTTTGCCATAGATTCAGAACACGACCGTATCGTTGAGACGGCAGAAAAGGTGACAAGAGGTTGTTCCAGTGACTTAGAGAAGGCGGTAAAGCTTTTTTATTTCGTAAGGGATTCTATTCCCTATAACGTTTATATGATTTCCGTATTCATTGAAGACTTCAAGGCCTCCAGGATTCTTGAATGGGGAAAGGGTTATTGCGTTCAGAAAGCTGTTCTTCTTACTGCCCTTGGAAGGGCTTCAGGCCTACCGAGCAGATTGGTATTTGCCAAGATCAAAAACCACAGTGTCCCTTCACATGTCCTCGAAAAATTAGGAACCAATGTCTTCCCCAGACACGGTTACAATCAATTTCTTTTGAACGGGCAATGGGTGAGTGCGGCCGCAACGTTTGACAGAAATCTGTGCAAGAAAAACGGTTTGCCAACAGTTGAATTCGATGGAAAAAGGGATTCCATCCTGCCGGGTAAGGATCTGGCGGGCAGGACTTATATAGAATATATCAAGAAATTCCCCCCTGTTGATGATCTGCCGTTTGACTGGATTGCCCGGAGAATATCAAAAATCGTTGGGCTGGATAAACGTCCCTGGTTGGACAAAAACCATGCTCCCTCCGGCACGCTATAAGCGGTTCTTTATACTTGAGAAAATTTATCGTATATGGATGGCCCAAATATGCCTGATCGCAGATAAAAAACCGGGGAATTGTTGTAATGGCAAAAGGCGCAAGGCATAAGGCTAAGGAATAAGAATAAAACCTGTGACATTATCAAAACAATGAGGAGAAAAAAATGTCCGACATGAATGATTTAATAAAAAAAGTGGTCCTGACAGGCGTCGGGCTTGCCGCCCTGACCAAAGAAAAAATTGAAGAGGTGGTGCAAGAGGTCGTTGAAAAGGGAAAACTTTCTGAAAAGGAGGGAAAGGAATTTATTGAGGAGCTTCTCAAAAAATCCGAGGGCGCCAGAGAAAAGCTGGAAGGACAGATAGAGAAGGCCGTGCAGGCTACATTAAACAAAATGAATCTCGTTACAAGAGATGAATTTTCAAAGTTGGAAAGACAGATAAGGCAACTTAAAAAGGCCGTAAAAGAAGGCAAGACGAAGAAGTAAATGCTGAGCCTTCTATTAAACTGCTTCATTATGGGAGGCAAAGCTTGCCCGCGGTCTGCCAGGCGCGGCGTGGGACTCTTCGAAAGGAAGCATGTCCATCCGGAAAATCCGGATGGAGCTT
>CAZIXY010000383.1:0-2916 GCA_964543315.1 uncultured Desulfobacteraceae bacterium
TCCCATGCCCTTCAAGATGCATACACTTTTGAACGTTACTAAATAATTACGAAATTCTTGTTCAGCAGTCTCAAACTTACACCAAACAAACGGGAATCATAATTAGAGAATCTCAAATAATCATCTCATATTTGCCAGGTCAAGGCAAAAAGGCCGGACCTTACAATTATCTTGACTGTATGTTTAGCTACACATAGGTTAAAGGGCGAATTCCAAAGTGGTTTTCTTGACTTTAAGGGTTATTGCCAGTCCATGAAGTGAAGATTTTTTCTTCATTTGACGGTTAGAAGCTGTTTATCTCAAAGCAACTTAATGCATGGAGGAAGTAATGGCCAAAGCAATTACGGTGACGCTTGTTATTGTTGTCGCAATAGTGGTAGCCGCATTTTATTTCTTTCATAATATGCAGCCCGGGATAGAAAAAGTTTCACGTTTCGGTGAATACCGGGGCTATTCCGGAGAGATATACGATGGCTATGTGCGCCGTTCCGACTATCTTTCACTTTCTGATGGTACAAAGCTGGCATATGATCTGCTTCTTCCGGCAAAGGATGATATTGCTGTAAAGAATCCTCTGCCCGTTCTCTTCAGCTATACAACTTATTTACGTGCGTATAACATTAAAGATTGTAACCGGAATATCGCTTCGCTCAACTCCGTTTACAATCTTTAATGTTATCAAAAGATGAACTCATTAACCATTTGAAATGCAGACAATGCAGCCAGAAGAAGTTGTGATCTGGAAAGGAGTGGACAGTGAGCCTTTTGCGCGTAGATCAGGAAAAGTGCAATCGGGACCGTATCTGCGTGGATGAATGTCCCACCCATATCATTTTCATGGAATCCGAGGGGGGATATCCGATTCCGGCACAGGGGTTTAATGATTACTGCTTGAAATGCGGCCATTGTGTATGCGTCTGCCCCACAGGCGCCTTGAGTCTCGATTGGCTGAGACCCGAAGACTGCACACCCATCAAGAATGAATTGTCAGTAACACCGGAGCAGGCGGAACAATTTTTACGCGGAAGACGCTCCATCCGGGTTTTTAAAAATAAGAAGGTGCCACGAACTGTTTTGGAAAAGCTCCTGGAAATAGCATGCTGCGCCCCGTCCGCAAAAAACCAGCAACCATGGCATTGGGTAGTGGTACAGGAACCTGCGGATGTAAGACGATTGGCCGGTATGGTTATAGACTGGATGCGCATGATTATACAGAACAGTCCGGAAGCGGCTGAATTAATGGGATTGACGAGAACCGTGGCTGCCTGGGATAAAGGCTTTGAGAGCATCTGCCGGGGTGCACCTCATGTCATAGTTGCCCATGCCGACAAGAGCTGGGCCTTCGGGTCAGAGGATTGCGCGCTGGCCCTCAGCCTTCTTGATCTGTACGCAAAAAGCATAGGCCTGGGAGCCTGTTGGGGAGGTTATTTTTACAAAGCGGTAAACGCCCATGCACCGTTATTTGAGGCTTTGGGTCTGCCTTCCAGTCACCTCGCTTTTGGAGCGATCATGGTAGGATATCCCAAATTCGAATACCATCGAATTCCTCTTCGCAATCGGCCCCGGGCGACTTGGAAATGATTATATCGATTCATTTGGTGAAATAAATGAGAATCGTTCTGGCAACTTTTGGCTCGCTCGGTGATGTTCAGCCCATGTTGGCCCTTTCTTTGTCTCTTAAATCGGCCGGCCACGACGTTCTTTTTGCTGCACCCCCTGAAAAGGCGAAGTGGGTAGGGCAACATGGATGTCCCTTTCATCCTCTGGGTGACGATGTCACGGCTTTTATCGATGGTATGAAAGATGCCCATTCGTTCCATTCGGCTGTCCAATTTGTTCGTTACGTCCGAAGAGAGGTTATTTCCCAGTTCGACATATTTCCAAGAATCATTGCCGGATCGGATCTTGTCATCGGAGCGTCTTTAGTTTTCGCTTTGCCATCTGTGGCCGAGTCCATGGGAATCGAGTACCGCTTTGTTGCATTTACACCGCAGCTTTTGCCCTCGGGCCGGCACCCGTTTATGGCCTTTAAAAGTCAGGGGCTTCCCGAATGGTACAATCGAATGACTTGGCGCATTCCCAGAATACTTGATCGGTTCAACCTTGCCTGGTTGATTAATAAGAAGCGCAGACAGCTCGGGCTCAAGCCGGTTTATGATGTCTGGCTTCATATTTTGGGCAAACATGTCATCGTAGCTTCAGATAAAGAAGTCGCTGAAGTCCCTCAGGACGTTGAGATCGCCTTTACTCAGACCGGCTATATGCATCTGGACCAGCCGGCTCAACATTTGCCGGAATTGGAAGCGTTCCTAAACGCTGGGTGCCCACCTATCTATGCGGGTTTTGGAAGCATGCCCAAGAAAGATCAAGCCTTCAATGTCCCGATTATTGTCCGTGCAGTACGATCAGCCGGCCGAAGAGTGGTTATCGGCAAATTTTGGGATGAGCCTTCTGAATTTTCCCATTCAGATGATGTCTTCTTTATTAAGAGATACCCGCATTTGAAACTTTTCTCCCGTATGGCAGCAGTGATCCATCACGGCGGAGCCGGTACCACAGCGGCCGGGGCCATCAGCGGGGTGCCCCAAATTATCGTTCCCCACATTCTTGATCAGTATTACTGGGGACATCGGGTGTATCGTTCACATCTGGGCCCAAAACCCATAAGGCGATCAAGGCTTACGTCCAGAAAACTTTCAGGAGCTATTACAGAGTGCCTGTCGAATGATCTGATACAACAAAGGGCAAAAGCCGCCTCGGAAATGATAAAAAAACAGAACAGTCTGGAAAGGACCGTCCGTTTACTGGAAGGATTCCTAAATTAAATTGAACGAACGGGTCTTTTTGTTTAAACACCTTTTAACGGATGTTCACCCCTGCATAACTAGTTAACTCATTGAAATAACGGGGAATGGA
>CAZIXY010000384.1:0-2901 GCA_964543315.1 uncultured Desulfobacteraceae bacterium
CCTGACGGAAGACGCCACCCTTTTCAGTGAATTCCATGCCCTTATAGTGCAGACGGGGAAGAACTACTGCAAGAAAAGGCCCCTCTGTGATCGCTGCCCACTTGAAAAATGGGGGCCAACCAATGCCTCCAAATCCCAGGACAATGAAAACTGAAAAAACCCGAATTGACTTTGGGTTTCATTGACAACATATTATTGACAGCAGGGACCGGTCATCCTAAACTTCCGCAAAACAACCACATGGCCGGAAAATCTCTCCAAAAGGTCTTAAATCTCAGTGTTATCATTTTAATTGGTTGAAATAACATTGTTATTTTGATAGATAATACTAAATTTAAGTGGTTTTCAATATAACTAAATATCATTCCTGATTTAAGCATGAGTGTTTACATTAAGGCCCTCAGGGCACCTTTCCTGGCCGGATCTCTGATTCCGGTAATTATAGGCACTGCCTTCGGGTTTGTAGAAAAAAGCATGTCTTTTCATCTTTTTTTGATTACTGCCCTGGGAGTGTCATCCCTGCACCTTGGCGCGAATCTGCTCAATGATTATTACGATGCCAAGGGAAGTGATCCGATCAATGTACGTCTGACGCCTTTCAGCGGCGGAAGCCGTGTTATTCAAGATAAAAAAATTGCCCCTCGACTTATCCTTTTAATGGCTTTATCTTTTTTTGTGCTGGGGTCAGGTGCGGGTATCTGGATCGTTTGCCTGGATCGACCCCTTGTCATTTTTATCGGGCTGTTGGGTCTCTTGGCAGGTTGGGCCTATTCGACCCCTCCACTGCAGCTCATGTCAAAAGGATGGGGTGAAGTCCTTATATTCTTCGCTTTCGGGCCCCTCATCACCTTGGGAACGTTTTATGTGATGTCCGGGTCCCTTAGCTGGCCTGCCTTTGCCCTCGGGTTCCCTCAGGGTTTTTTTATAGCAGGGGTCATTTGGATAAATCAATTCCCGGATTATAAGGCTGATCGTGACGCTGCAAAAAAAAATCTGGTGGTAAGGATGGGCCCTTCAGTCTCCAGGTATCTTTATTGTGCCATCATGTTACTGCCCTTTTTGATCGTCTTTTTTCTGATCGGTTTCGTTGGTTTATCCTATCTTATCATGCTGTCTTTTATTGCTTTACCTCTCGCTTTTAAGGCAATAAAAGTCTTATGGAAGGAATATCTTTCGCACGAAAGAATTGTTCCTGCTCAGGCCCTCACGATTCAGACATTGATCGCACATGGACTTCTTTTATCCTTTGGCCTGTTTTTGAGCAGAGTGTTCTAAAGTTAGATGAATCTTGAAAATCGCAAAGGAGTGATGAGATGATCAGCCGTTATACCCGTACGGAGATAGGCCGTATCTGGGAGCCAGAGAATCGATATGCCAAATGGCTCGAGGTTGAACTTGCAGCTTGTGAGGCCATGGCAGAGGAAGGTCTTATTCCGCAAAAAGCCTATGAAAATATAAGGAAAAAAGCAGGGTTTTCAGTAAAGAATATCCTTAGGATAGAGGAAGAGACAAAACATGATATCATCGCTTTTTTGACAGACGTTGAGGAACATGTGGGACCTGACTCACGCTATATTCACTTAGGCTTGACATCTTCTGATATCCTGGACACCAGTTTCGCACTTCTTTTAAAAGAGGCCATGGGTTTTATAATCGAGGATGTCAAAAAATTTATTGAAGTTTTAAAGAAAAGGGCGTTTGAGCACAAGTTCACCGCTATGATCGGCAGATCTCATGGCATCCATGCGGAACCAATGACCTTCGGCCTTAAGCTGGCTGTCTGGTATTCCGAAATGAAACGAAATCTGAAAAGATTGGAGTCGGCTCATGATGTGATCAGCTACGGGAAACTGTCCGGCGCCGTGGGGACATTCGCCAATGTGTCTCCAAAGATCGAGTCCCTTGTATGCACAAAACTCGGTCTAAAGCCCGCAGAAATATCCACCCAGATTGTCCAGCGTGATCGTCATGCGGAGTACTTCGCAAGCCTGGCGATTGCTGCCGGAACCCTGGAAAAAATTGCTGTTGAGATAAGGCATCTCCAGAGGACAGAAGTCCTGGAGGCGGAGGAGCCTTTTGCCAAAGGCCAGAAGGGCTCCTCGGCAATGCCGCACAAAAAAAACCCCATCGGGTGTGAGAATATTTCGGGGCTTGCGCGTTTAGTACGTTCCAACTGCATGGCTGCCATGGAAAATATGGCTTTGTGGCATGAGAGGGACATAAGTCATTCATCTGTAGAAAGGATAATCGGTCCGGACAGCACCATTCTTATGGATTTCATGCTGCATCGTTTGACCGGAATCGTTGACGGCCTCGTTGTACATCCCCAAAATATGGCCGAGAATCTTAAAAAGACAAAGGGACTTATTTTTTCCCAGCAATTTCTCATGAAACTGGCGGAAAAGGGCGTTGAAAGGCAAAAGGCTTATGTCATGGTCCAGAAAAATGCTATGAAAGTGTGGGAAAGTGGTCAGGAATTCAAATCCCTTATCATGGAAGATCAGGAAATTGGCTCCTATTTGAGCAAAAAGGAAATTGAGGATGTTTTTGACCTGGACTATCATCTCCAGCATGTGGATGATATATTCAGGCGTGTATTCACTTAGTTTCGTTCTAAAATACAGGCATCAATAATATTCATAGAGTCTTAATGGAGGATATAAGTTTCACGCAAGCTATCCGGACAAAAGCATAGAAATATGAACCAGTGCCCACCCATAAACCAAATATCTTTGGATTTCCATTCCCCGAACCGGCTGCTGAGAAGGACGGACACACCATCATGAAACTGATGATTTCCGGATGGATTCTGACGAATAAGACAAGAAAGGCATTTCTCAAAATTTACGGACTCGTAAAAAGTCCGGCAATCCCGCAAAGCGGGAGGGTGAGGGTGGAACC
>CAZIXY010000385.1:0-2901 GCA_964543315.1 uncultured Desulfobacteraceae bacterium
CACTGTTCTTATAAATCGGGATGGGAAGGTCGCTAAAAGGGCGGGGAAGTCAGAAGACCTGCCTGAATCAAGGGAATAGCCTTCGCGGACAGAGGTTTCCTGAAAGATTCTGAGGATAAAAAAGGGAAATCCCCGGATCGAATTTATTTCGGTCCGGGGATTTTTTTTAGTGCATGTGGAAGACGGCGCAGGGAAATAGGGTCTTTGGTTTTTTATAGGATAAAGAGGAGGTGAGGTTTTAAATGAGCAGGAAAAGAGATCTGGAAGTCTGTATAAAGGATTCATTCGGCATGGATTTGTACGAGTTCATGAAGCGCAAGGTGGAAAGCGAATCCCTCCATGACTATGAAATCGCAAATATTCTGAATAACGCAGATGGAAAATTATGTGCTGTTGGCCCGAGGGTTATCGGGCAATTGAGAAATGAACTTGGAATCAGAAGGGCCAATGGGTTTTCAAGGCGTTTTGAAATTATCTATGGCACAGGGGCAATAGATACGTTCAAAGAAATGATAGAGGATGTAGACAGTTCACTCTCTGATGTGGGGAAATATTTCGGCTTTTCCAGGGAATACGCACGACAGGTTTACAAAAAGATCTACGGATGTCCCTACACGGAAGCTCACGAGAGGAAAAGGGCGGCCAGGAGGAGAAGGAAGCGCTTTTTCAGATAAAGACTCGGGAATCGGAAAGGTTGGTATTTATATTAAATGAGTGGTCAAAAAAATGAAACAAAAGGTTTGGGAAAAGCCAAGGCTGATAATCCTGTTCAGGGGAAGTAAAGAGGAAGCTGTTTTGAGTCTCTGTAAATCTCAATTATCCCACGTCGGGGCTAACGGGTCTAATTGTACAACACAGTCTCCGTGTTTTCAGATCACTGATTCTTAGACTTAGACGTCAACAGTTAAAAGTCTATGGATTAACGATAAAGTCAGGCATCTTAAAGCTCAAAGACCAAATTTATCTGCGTCAAGTCTGTGACATCACATACGTGATCAATAGAATGTATCAAGCATTAATAAGTTTTTAACGATATCCCGCAGTACGTTCTGACAATATATAATTTCAGGTGCTCATCTTGAGTTTGATAGGGAACCCTGTGAGAGCGGGCGATGGGCAAGAGAGGTTCAAATGAGTGCTGCCAACATCGAAAGAGCAAAACGGTTTATTGAAGAAAATATGGAGAAACCGTTGAGCCTGGCAGAGGTTTCGAGAGAAAGCGGTATGAGCAGATATCACTTTTCCAGAATTTTCAAGGCCTATACCGGAATGACTTTCAAAACATATCACAATGCGAGGAGAATCGACGCTGCAAAAAAACTCCTGCAAAAACCGGAAAACCGTATTTCCGAGGTCTGTTACGCTGTCGGGTACAATGATTTGTCTTATTTTAACAGGGTTTTCCGCAGATATACGGGTATGAGCCCGTCGCTCTTTCGAAAACAGTTCAGATAAAAGAAGCCAAAAGCTTTAAATTGTTATAAATAGGCGGAGCATGTCTGTAAAAAGCACAAAAATCCAACTCTTTAGCAAAAACGTCCAAGCTATCCCTACCGTTTAAGCCTATTATTCCAAAAATTGAGAAAAGATCAGGAAAGGGGAAAGCGGTGAGAAACCGCTGCTGCCCCGCAACTGTGATCCCGAACACCGTTAAATTAAGGTGTGTATGATCTGAAAAATTTAGCCACTGTCAGGCGTTCATGTCTTGATGTCTGAGGGGAAGGCCTTCAGATCGGGAAAGCCAGGAAACCTTGCCTGTTCTTTATGAATCGCAGCCCTGGCGAGGGATGGGGCGACTGATTGGAAAGAGCCTTCCAACAAATATCTTTTCCGCTCTATCGGGCTCTTTAGCTTTTCGCTGCTAATTGAGCCTCGATGATTGGTCTGTTCAATGGCTCGACTTCTCGGAAGACTCCTGCCTCAATAGTACCTTGCCCTCCGTGAACAAGCTTCCCTGGGATTTGCAATAATAGAAACAATAAAACAGGAGATTTGTAATGAAGGCGAAGACTACTTTTTTCATGGTGCTTATGATCTTTTTGTTTTCCCCATCTGCATACGGCGACTATGGGGATTGGGACGGTCCTTATCAAGAGGAAGGAATACATGCCGGGTATCAAAGCGGTGGCACGCCCGACCCGCGGATAATGGGCTGGGCAAGCCAGGTTGTTGATTACTGGCGCCCGGAAGGGATCAACTTCGGAACGCCTGATCTTGTTCTGGGCCAGCCCGGAGGGACCTATGATGTTTTTTCTTTAGGCGATGGAGGGTGGATTACCGTTGCTTTTGATCAGGCCATTAGCAACGGACCAGGGCCGGATCTTGCCGTATGGGAGAACGGTTTTATCAACGTCTCCGTACCCCCTTTAGGTATGCTTTTTGGCGAGCTTATGTTTGTGGAAGTATCAACCGACGGAGTTAATTTCGTGCGTTTCCCGAGTGTGTGCCTCAATCCGGCTACGGAACCAATTGGGGCATTTGGCTGCATTGACCCGACTTATTATCATTATGTGGGGGGGAAACATCCCAACGGCAATGACGCAAGGGACGAAGGCACTCCGTTTGACCTGGAAGATCTTCAAGACGACCCCCTCGTAATAGACGGTACTGTCGACCTCAATAATATTTGCTACGTCAAGCTTATCGATGTAATCGGAGACGGCTCAACATTCGATTCCCTGGGGAACCCTATGTGGGATCCCTATCCTACCCAATTCGGCTCGGGCGGCGCGGATGCCGATGCAGTTTGTTTCCTAAAGGATGTGTATGTCCTGCATCTGGGTATTGATGACGAGGGGGTTGATTTATTTCCACAGGAATTGGCCGAAGAGGTGTATTACACGGGCCCGGCTGCCGCAAAGCAGACACTCAGGTGGATATACGGAGACCCCTACGACATTT
>CAZIXY010000386.1:0-2876 GCA_964543315.1 uncultured Desulfobacteraceae bacterium
TGGCACCTACCAGAATCCCTATGGATGCGCAAAGCGGGATAATCGGCATCATCCCCCTGGCGGATTCTTCCAGTGCAACAAGCAGTTTCCTTGGTGTTAGTCTGCTTTCTTTCCTAAAACTGCTGACAATGAGCAGTGAGGCCAGCGTATAAATGATGGCAGTTTGAGCGGAATACCTTAGTACCCCCAGAAGAAAGAGCAGAAGTGCGAATGGCAACAAGTAATGCCACCCTCCTGCCAGTGTCTTTTTCAAGGAAGGAAGGGACTCTTTTGGGAGGCCTTTTAGCCCGGTTTTTGCCGCTTCCAGGTCTACTTGAACAAGGAGTGTTGCATAGTATGCCATTGCAGGTAAAAAGGCAGCCACACAAACACTCCAGTAAGACATCTCAAGGAACTCGGCGATCAGAAATGCTGTTGCTCCCATGACAGGGGGCATGAACATGCCGCCGAGGGAGGAAGTTGCCTCTACTGCGCCTGCGTAATTTGGTTCATAACCGGTCTTTTTCATTAGGGGGATGGTGATTTGGCCGGTCGTAGCCACATTGGCCGCAGTTGAGCCTGATATTGTCCCAAAGAAGGTGCTTGCTATAACAGCAGCCTTGGCAGCTCCCCCTCTCAGGTACCCTGCGGAGCCCAGGGCCAGGTCACTGAAAAATTTACTCGCTCCCAATGCCCTGAGAAAGCCGCCGAATATAATAAACCCGGCAACTATAGTGGACACGATCCCGATAATCATTCCCCAAAACCCCTCTGCACTCAAGTACATCCACCCAAGGGCCATGGGATAGGGAAAGCCTGTGCTTCGCAAAAAAGAGGGAAAATAGTCGCTGTACACTGCGTAAAAAAAAGAAAATACCACAAGGATAGCCAGTGTCCAGCCGATCGCACGCCTGGTGGCTTCTATAACAAAGATAAAAACAAGGGAGGCCAAAACCATTTCATAAGTGTTGGCCATCAGCCTCCCTTCGGCAACCAGGTTGTTGGCATTGACCGCAATGTAGGAACACCCGAAAATGATCGCGACTATTGGCAGGATGTCGAACCACTTCAATTTATCCCCCGGCATCGTCCTTATGGGGGGTGAAAGGAGATAAACAAGTATGGAAATTAACCCCACGCTAATTGCCCGATGCGTTATCGGGTATATCACTAATCCCAGGTAGAAAAATACGTTACAAAGATAGGAAAGGGTGTATACCGACCAAACAAGCGCGACGACTAATGAAAGCTTTGATCTCAAATTTTTTTCTTTGAATGAAGTCTCTTCCTCTCCGCGATCCATTGTGATTCCTTTGTCTTGATCACCGCCGGTTGTGCATGGGTGCTCCAGGCTGCCCTAAAACCGCAATTCATTATTTTTCCTTGAGGAGTTCAGCCTGTTGCTTTAGCATTTTTTCCTGGTATGCCTGCATCTGCGAAGACCACAGGCCCTTTTCTTTATAAAATCGAATTGCCCCCTCATGATAGGGAACATCAGGGGATACCGGCCTGGCTTTCAAGGACCAGTACTTGGCAGAGGGATGGGAGCCCGCAAACTCATCAGTATGCTCAAGAATGGCTTTGGTTACACCATAAACAATGTCGCGATCTTCATCAGCCGAGGTGAACATAGCGCTCTGATAGCAAATTGCATTGAGGACAGGACTTTTGTTTCGAAACCTGGGGTCGTTTGCGGCTATATCCTGAATATAATACCCTTCCATTCGCTTTACCACATACTGGGCTTGCTTTTTGGTCAGGTTGATAAATTTACATTCACCCTTGGCCTCATTGACCTGCATAACTGCGCCGGGCACAACAGGATAGAGGATGGCATCCACCCTTCCTTCGATAAGACCCCTAATAGCCTCTTTGATGCTGGAGAATGCGAGAACCGCTTTAAGATCCTTGTAGGTAAGTCCTGCCGAAGCCAATTGATTCTTTGACATTTCTGTGAACATAGGGTTTGCCTTAAATTTTATATAAACCACTTTGCCCTTAAGGTCTGCAATGGAATTTATTCCCTTGTCAGGCGTGGTCCAGAACATGAACATATACTCGTGCCCCCCTATAACTTTGCGAACCCTTTGGGGGCCCAATTTCGCATACAATCCGCGACCCAGGAAGGCATTGAGAATGTCGGCGGCATTGTGAAGTGCAAAATCGCATTTACCTTGGCTCATCATAGGCAACCACAGCTTTGGGCCGCCCAGGGGCTGGACTATCCAGCTCTTGACATGTGTATACTTCTCAACTGCCTTGCCTAAACCCACCGCAATCATGTGCACTGAAGCACCTGGAGCAGGCGTGATAACAACCAGGTCCTTGGGCCAGGTTTTCCCCAGGGCACCGCCCCCCGTTAGAGAAAATAGCACCATCGCCAAAAATAGCGAGAACGCCAGACCTTTTTTGCTGAAAAAATGGATTTTTTTCATTTCGTTCTCTCCTTTCACTAATAGTTGGTCAATATGGATAAAGAATGAAACAGCATGGTTAGGAAAGCTCGAGCAAAAAATGGTAAAGATTCTTGATATGGTGTCCGTTCCGGGACAAGGGCACCCCCTCATGATTGCCTTTTTTAGCGAATACTAGAGTGACATTCTTTAGCTTCAAAGGAAAGCGCAATCATTTCGCAGTATAGATTAGGAAAAAATAGTATTCAATGTCAAGATCAAAAGGCGAGAGACAACTTCGAAATAAATGCTCCACTACCGGGAAATATGAAATGGGCCTTTGAAAGCATTGAAATAATGGAAACAAAAAATTAATATGAGCCTCCGTTAGGGGCACTGAGAAAATGGGTAGATGACAGGTAGCTCATTATGCTTGGAAAATCGCTGGATCAAAGAATGACTAAGGGGGAAAAAGGGCATGTATGTTGGAGGGCAGAGTTTGCG
>CAZIXY010000387.1:0-2872 GCA_964543315.1 uncultured Desulfobacteraceae bacterium
AAGGAACAGGAACGGTTGAAAAGGGAGGGCCATCTGATCTCCCGCTTTCGCTATGTCGACCTGGTCAGGCTGGGCGTAGTGGTAAAAAAGAGTCGGCCCGCCGAAAAAGTACTGGCACTCCAGAAGTTTTTCGGGGTGGCTTCCCTGGAAACGGTCTTGGGCCTCCGCAGGTACCAGGCTGCTTTTCGATCCGGCAAAAAGGACCGGTCACCCGAAGCCGTGGCTGCCTGGCTGCGAATAGGCGAACTGCAGGCCCAGAGGATGCGCTGCGCGCCTTTCCAGAAAAGGCGGCTCAAGGAGTCCTTGGAGGCAGTGCGTGCAATGACGCTCCAGACCCCGGAAGATTTTCAAGAAAACCTGCACCATCTATTGGCCGACTGCGGCGTGGCCCTGGTCCTTTGCCCCCACCTGCCCGGGACCTATGCCAACGGCGCGACCTTCTGGTTGGGTAAAGACAAGGCTGTTGCCATGATGACCCTCCGGTACAAGTGGGCGGATATCTTCTGGCTTAGCTTGTTTCATGAGTTGGGGCACATCCTGATCCACAACCGCCAGGCCGTGATCCTGGAGGACAAAGATGCCGATCCGGCACACAAGACACTTGAGAAAGAAGCGGATCGCTTCGCCGCGGATACTCTCATTCCGCCCGGGGTCTACAAAACTTTTTTAAAAGCCGCCCGGTTTTTCGCGGAAGATATCGAACGGTTTGCCAGGCAGGTGGGAATTTCGCCGGGCATCGTGGTGGGAAGGCTTCAGAAGGAAGGCCATATAAGGCCGTCCTGGCACAACGGACTGCGCATGCGATTTGAATGGAGGTTAAGAGAGTGATGGCGATGCTGTGGCAATACTCAGCTATTATCAACACGCCAAGTGCACCATCCGAGATGCGTCTTTTAACGGCCCTGGTGACTTTTTTGAAAAGATCATGATCAACTATGTCAAGAAAACCTGGGAAAACTGGGCCGGTCCCTTGATTCCGGATCTTCCCGATTTTAGCATCGTGATTGATGATCTTCGGCCGAGGATCGCACGGCTCGTTTCTTAAGTGAACTTAATGAAAAACATTACTGAAATAGAACGAAAGATTATCAGTGCCCAAAAAGATCTGGCCGAATTGGATGCCAGAAGATCGTCACTGCTTGAAATGATCAAGCAATTACAGGAAGAAAGAGATCTTATTGATAAAGCATCCACCACCTCTTCGCCGCAAGGTCAAAGCCTTGTATCAAATCAATCATCTGAAACTGAAAAAATCTCTCTTTTCCGAAGCCTTTTTAAAGGAAGAGAAGATGTATACCCGCGAAGATTCGAAAGCCGCAAAACGGGTAAAACCGGCTACCAACCGGCCTGTGGAAATGAATGGATAAAAGGGATTTGTGAAAAGCCAAGAATTAAATGCCGCGAATGTGAAAATCGTGCGTTTCTTCCCTTAACAGATGAGGTAATCCGAAATCACCTCCTTGGTATGGACCCGGAAAGCAGATCGAAGGATAACTTCACCATCGGAGTCTACCCACTATTAGTTGATGAAACCTGTTGGTTCATAGCTATCGATTTTGACAAAAGTTCATGGATGGATGATTCGAGGGTATTTCTTGAGACCTGCAAAGCACATGGTGTGCCTCCCTACCTTGAACGTTCGCAGTCCGGTAACGGCGGACATGTATGGATTTTTTTCTCAGAACCTTTGGAAGCTGCATTGGCTCGAAAAATGGCCTCCTTTCTCTTGACTGAGACCATGGAGATGCGTCCTGAAATGGGTCTCGATTCTTATGACCGATTGTTTCCCAACCAGGATACAATGCCGAAAGGAGGATTTGGAAATCTAATCGCGCTCCCGCTTCAAAAGAGGCCTAGAGAGAGTGGAAACAGCGTTTTTCTAACCGAGGATTTCACACCTCACCCGGATCAGTGGGCTTTTCTATCCCAGGTCCGTAGGATGAATCAGGATGAAATTAAGGCCATTGCCTATGAGGCCGAGCGTCAAGGTCGAGTCATTGGCGTTAGGGAGGTTATTACTGATGAAAGTGATGACAAACCATGGACTGCACCACCGTCCAGAAACCGAAAAGAACCTCCCATAGTTGGTCCATTACCAGACCAAATTGAAGTGGTTTTGGGAAATCAGATCTACATTGAAAAGGGAGATCTTCCACCGGCGCTATTGAATCATTTGGTACGTTTGGCCGCTTTTCAAAACCCGGAATTTTACAAGGCGCAAGCTATGCGCCTTCCGATATATAATAAACCCCGAATCATTAATTGTTGTGAAGATTTTCCGAAACATATTGGTTTACCGAGGGGATGTTTGGATGAAGTCCTTGATCTGCTCAAAGGATTAAGGATCGAGGCTAAAATCATTGATAAACGTTTAGCTGGCAATCCGATAGCACTGAATTTCCAGGGTGTTTTACGGCCTGACCAAAAAGAAGCCGCGATATCAATGCTCTGTCACGATATTGGTGTACTGTCAGCCACAACTGCCTTTGGAAAAACCGTAGTTGCCGCTTACCTGATTGCAGAGCGGAGGGCGAATACCCTCATATTGGTTCATCGAAGGCAGTTACTTGATCAATGGGTGGATCGCTTAAGTATTTTTTTGGGACTTGATCCAAAGGATATCGGCCAGATCGGTGGGGGGAAGCGTAAACCATCAGGTGTCGTGGATGTCGCCTTGATTCAAAGCCTCAGCAGAAAGGGTGTCGTGGATGATATTGTGGGGATGTATGGGCATCTCGTCGTTGATGAATGTCACCACATATCAGCAAGAAGCTTTGAAATTGTGGCCAGGCAATGCAAGGCGAAATACATGACCGGTCTTTCAGCTACTGTAATTCGAAAAGATGGCCATCATCCGATTATTTTTATGCAG
>CAZIXY010000388.1:0-2843 GCA_964543315.1 uncultured Desulfobacteraceae bacterium
CTTCCAGTGCCGGAAAACATTTTTCTGCTCATAGTGTAGGGCACCTCGGTTTTACGGGCACATCCGTATGGATGGATCTTCAAAAAGATGTAATCGTCATTTTTCTGACGAACCGAGTTCATCCGACCAGGGATAATGAGAAGATAAGGGCATTCAGACCCGTGCTTCATGATCTGATAATGGAAAAAATTTGCGGGGCCAAGGGTTAATTTTATGGAGCAAGGTAAAATATCATGGGGGAGATAAGAAGCACTCTTGATATCATCATGGAAAAGACCAAGGGTCTGACCATGAATGAGGAAGAAAAAAGAGAGTTGAAGCGGCGGGAGCTTAGCGGAAAAGCCAGGGGTTTTGTTCAGAAGTACATTGACGGGATTATAGATTTGGACAGGATAGAGAGCGAGGTTGCTGGGGCAGGAGAAGGAGAAAAGGAAATGCTCCGCCGTGCCATGATTGAAGAAACGGTGGGCCGTATCGTACCTGGTCAGGACAATGAAGCGGTTTTGAGTATTTTAGACAAAACAACCGGAGTCCATATACTACCTGTGCGTAAAATTATTGCAGACTTTGAGAGCAGGATGCAGGAAGAAAAGAAAAGGCGTGAAAATGCCTATATGACCAAGCTCAAGGAGAAAGGCATATGGGGCTCTGCTGTCATCCCCAACATGGAAGCAGACCCGCACTGGAAGCATTTTTTAGCTGACATTAAGGAAGAATTCTTGAAAAAAATAAACGAAAATCCGCAACAATTTGTGCATGACTAAATACTGTTCAAAACGTCTTCCACGGTTACCAGACCTCGCATGGCCTTTGTGATGCCGTCCATTTTCAGAGAAATCATACCCTCTTTCACGGCCCTTTGCCTGAGAGAATCAAGGGAAGCTTTTGAGACGATCAGCTTATTAAGCTCTTCGCTTGGAATATAAAGCTCATAGATGGCACACAATCCGGAAAAACCGGTGTTTTCGCAGGCATCACAACCCTTTGGATGGAAAAATTTGGCGCCTTCGGGGAGCCTTAGCCCCAACTCCTTCTGGATGTCCTGCCCGGCGGGATAGGGTTGCCGGCAGTTTTTGCAAAGCTTTCTCAAAATCCTCTGATTTATAATAACCGACAGGGATGCCGCCAGTAAGAAAGGTTGGACGCCCATGTCAATGATGTTCTGAACGGCATTGATACAGTCATTGGCGGTCATACGGCAGAGCACGACGCGCTTGGCAAATGCGCCCTGTATGGCGGCACGGGCTTCCTCATTGCACGTTATGTCCCCGATGTAGGCAACATCGGGTTCCTGCTTCATGAGCGACTGAATCCCCTCGGCAAATGTGAACTCGCTTTTTTCCTCGGGTTTCCCCTGGATCATTCCGGGTACTTCGTACTTGATCACGGGATCAAATCCCACGCCAAGCATTTCGGGCTTTAAGACCTCTAAGACAGCAGCGTAGGCGGTCGTTCTTTTCCCCGAACCGGGTGGACCGGTAACGAGGTAAAGTCCAGAGCCCCGGGAAAGGGCCTTTTTGAAGGATGCCAGCATGTTCTTGGTCATTCCCAATTGATCCACACCGAGGGTGGCGCTTTGTTTGTACTGGACCTTTATAATGGTGGCTTCGCCATGGAGGGTGGGCATGACATATGTGTAAAGCTCTATTTTTCTTTCTTCCAGGCTCAATTTGAAGAATCCGCTCTGCGGAACCTTGGTCCTGGTGATGTCCATGCCGGAGAGGACTTTAATCCTGTTGATGACGTTATTTTTCATATCTTTCGGGATATCAATATCAACGGCTTTCAAGGCCCCCTTAATACGCGTCCGAATGACCAGTGCATCCTGAAGCGGCTCGAGGTGGATCTCTGTTGCTCCCTGCTCTACGGCCTCCTGGATAATTTTGTCCACTTGCTGGACTATACCCTTGTCCTCGGTTGCCATGCGAAGCTTGCCGGCATCCGCCTCACGTGACTTTTTTGCCGATTCAAACTGTGCTTTTGCCATGGCGGCCTCCTCTCATCAAAAATATTGATTGTGATTTTTATGGGTAGCTGCTTTCATGTTACAAGTATTAATAAAAACTAACATTTTTTGTCATCAAAGGAAATAAAAAAGCCGGTAAAAACAGGAAAATCATCTCGGATAAAAAGTTTTTGAGAGAGTATTTTTTTCAATATGGGCTTAACAGGGTTGACAGCACAAAAAAAACGTGCTACACGTATAAAACGTGTATATCCATAAGGAGGGAAAAATGAAACAGAATATTACCTTGAGTATTGACAAAGAGATAATCAAGAAAGGCAAGATTATTGCGGTCCAAAAGGAGACTTCCGTCAGCAAAATGTTGAGTGAACTGCTTAAGGAAATCGTGGATAAGGAAGACAGCTATGAAGCGGCCAAAAAAAATGCTCTGCAAAATTTGAAGAAGGGATTTCATCTGGGCGGACACATAAACTGGAGTCGCGAGGATCTTTATGAAAGATAGGACATTTGTGGACACAAATATCCTTGTTTATGCACATGATCTGGATGCAGGGAATAAAAATGAGGTGGCAAGGGGAATTGTTTCCAAATTATGGGAATCCCGTTTAGGAGTGTTAAGCACACAGGTTCTGCAGGAATTCTATGTTATACTCACAAGGAAAATACCTGCGCCACTTGCCAAGCCGAATGTTAGAGGAATTGTAAAAAGCTATTTCAATTGGGACGTTGTCCTAAATGATGCCGGGATTATTTTACAGGCAAGCGAAATCGAAGAAACTTACAGATTATCTTTTTGGGATGCCCTCATTGTTTCTGCGGCATTTTCGAGAAATGCAGCAACCATACTCACTGAAGATCTCAATCACGGTCAATATGT
>CAZIXY010000389.1:0-2827 GCA_964543315.1 uncultured Desulfobacteraceae bacterium
CACCCCTATCTCCTCCAGGGCAACTATCTCGGAGGTCCACGGCAATCCCCTCCCTCCGTATTCCTTTGAAAATCTCAATCCCAAAAGATTGCGGGAGCCCAAAGCCTCCACAAATTCCCTGGGATACGTGATCTCATCCCGGTCCATCTTTTTTACCAGCTCGTGGGGCACCTCGTTTTTTACGAAATCCCTGACCTCTTGTTTTAATGCCCTCTCCTCATCGCTCAAAAGTATATCTTGCAGCATGGTTCATTCTCCTCTTGCCTTGTTTCCCTGCTTAAAGGAAAATATTAATAAAGAATCCCACCTAAAAGACAAGGTTTTTCATTTAGCACCCCGTTGCGTTGCTCCATTATCACCAGATTACGTGAGGCGATGATATGGGGCTCTTAGAAAGGACGCATCTTCCGGATCAAAACTCCTCCGGCCTTTGCCGCGGCCCGAGTCGCGGTCTGCATTGCAACGATCGAATGGTATCCAATACCCCCCGTTCCAGCAGGCTGCAGCGAGGGCCGCCTGCACCTTAGGAGTAGCTGCGTCCTGGAGAAAAGCTCTATGCCGAGCCTTGAACGAGAGTATTAGTATAGTCACCGTGGCTTTGAAACCTTTTCTTCGGGAGCAAAACCCCTCTGCTTTGTGCCACAGCCGAATATATTCGATTTGGATCACATGATTAACGGGAGTTTTCAGCTCACTCAAATTCAAACTTGACCGTAACCATACAATCCTCCCCTTTATATTTTAGGCAGCGACTTAGATCCGGTGTCCGCTTGTACTCCAGTCCCATTGCATCAAACCACCCCTCGATTCGCTCAAATATCCCGCACTCGTAATCAGAAATGAACCCCGCCTTTTCCATACCCCTGTGGGCGAAGCAATCAATAACCCGGAAAACCTGTGTGTCTTTTTCAGGATATAGGATCTCAATTCTCATGAAATCCGGGAAAAAGACCTGCTTCCCTAACTCGAAGATCTCCCGGTATTGCGCCATATCCCGTGGGTGCGATACCCCGGCCGTTTTCATTAAACGGCCGAACTCGATTCTTCCCAGCTTTCTGCATACCCTGAGATTCATGGGACTGGCCTCGGCCATCCCGAACCTTGATGCCAGCTCCCCATACCACAGGGCATCGTGGGTCATCCAGTTTGTGATAAGGATATTTCTGAGCTTTTCTTTGTCTAATATCTTGTGTTGCATGATTTTAAAGTTCATTCCCCCAGATTGTCATTCCGATCACACAATTTGCCGGGAAACCCCCGAGATTATGCGTGAGGCCAAGCCGGGGGTCTTTTATCTGCCGTTCGTCGCATTTACCCTGCATTTGCTTATAGACCTCATAGATCATTCTAATACCCGACGCCCCTATAGGGTGCCCGAAACTCTTCAAGCCGCCATCGCTCTGACACGGAATTTTTCCGTCCAGCTCAAAAAAGCCCTCATCAATATCTTCCTTGGCCCTTCCCCTTGGTGAAATCTGCAAGTCCTCATATGTGACCAATTCGGTGATGGAAAAACAATCGTGTACCTCCATCATACTGAGCTCTTCCCTGGGATTTTTTATTCCGGCCTCTTTGTAGGCCCTCATGCCGCACCGGTATGTGGTCTCCACATGAGTCCCATCCCACTCCTGAAATCTATATTCCTCTTCGGAACTGACGGCTATTTGAAGTGCTTTTACATAAAGGGGGTCCGGACGGAAGTCTTTGGCCTTTTCCGCCCGTACGACAACAGCGGCCGCGGCACCCTCTGTCACGCCACAGCAATCGAACAAACCCAAAGGATCAGCTATCATTGGCGCATTCATAATGGTCTCCACATCAACCTTCCTCCTGAGATGCGCTTTAGGATTCAATGCACCGTTCGCGTGACTCTTCGCGGAAATCTTTGCGATGGTCCTTTTTCCCTCCTCACGGGTGAGGCCGTACCGATTGAAATATTTGGTGGCAAGCATGGCGAACTGGCCGGGAGCGGTCTGGTTCGGAAATATCTGTCGATTGTATATACCCCTAAGCTGGCTGAAATCCGGCAGTCCGCCGTAACCTATATCCTTCAGCTTTTCGACACCCACAGCCAGGGCCATATCGCAGGCCCCTGATGCTACGGCATAACAGGCACCTCTGACGGCATCGGTGCCGCTGGCACAAAGGTTCTCTACTCTTGTTATAGGTAAATAAGGAAGTTTCAAGGCTGCAGCAAGAGGTATGGCGCTTTTCCCCACATTACCTTCATCAAAACAGGTAGAAAGCCAGGCCGCATTAATATCCTTTTTTTCAATCCCAGCATCATCTATCGCCTCCTCAAAGGCTTCAACGGCTAAGGATTCAGCGCTCCGATCCCAGTGTTCCCCAAACCTGGTACATCCCATGCCGATTATTGCCACTTTATTCTTTATACCTTCCGCCATGTTTCCTTCTCCCTTTTGAACTTTTTTTACTTTTTAAACATAATATGCTTATTCCGAGCTTACTACAGCATTTCATATTTTATTTTTGGCTCTCTTTTTGCTAACAACATCAGCCCTTAAATGGCATTGCCTTCCAGAAATAGCCCGCCACACTGCGACCTTCATCAAGATATCTCCTCCTGAAAGTCATCTGTAGAGGTTTCCCGACCTCCAGCGACTCCAGTCTGCAATCTGTAATATCAAACCAGTATCTTCCTCCCCCTTCAAAATCCACTATACCGTAAAGGGCCGGGGGATCTTCCGAATAGGCTAAGTGATCCGCTGTATAGGTAAAAAGGACTCCGGTTTTATCTGAAAATGGATAATCCTCCATTTGATTCACTGCCCCGCACTTGGGATTGATACATACGGGATCCTTTGGA
>CAZIXY010000390.1:0-2816 GCA_964543315.1 uncultured Desulfobacteraceae bacterium
TCGGTACTCAGGAGTCGAAGGCACAGGATTTCCGCTCCATATTCCTCTACACATTTTTTAGCCCAATCCACGGGATCGGATGCCACATCCTTAAACGGCTCAAGTGCCCACGTGGCCCAGTTTTGGGGCTGCATATCAAGGACCTCTAAGGCGAGCCCCTGGAGATTGGGCAGGGATCCCTCAAAGGAATGGAATGGAAATGTGTTTTCGCCGCCTATCTTTCGGGCCTTTTCACCCTCTCCCAAAACAACCTCACGAATATTAACGGGATGCTTTTCCAGGGGAGCCTCATATGTCATGGTGTGCCTCCTTTCATATCTCCAACCACGAATTGGAATAGAGGGTCTTTCCCATAAGGACCTGGGTTGTTTTGACGTATTCCTGTTCTTTTGAGGGCAGGCCTGAAATGTCCATATCCTCTTCATCCATGGCCCTGTGAATGAGCTCCACGATCTCCGGCATTTCCCCTCTGTTGAGCTTTATAAGCTCGTCATCAAAACCGCTCACGATGCCCGCATCCTGGCCGTACCGGGAGATGATGACCAAAAACGTGCGATTGAGGAGTCCCCTGAGTTCCTTTGGGGCACTGTAGGACAGATTGGACACCCCGCATACACACTTTGCGCCCGGCGCGAGATCAGGGATCATCTGTATGAATTCCATGTAGGACAAGACCTGACGCTGATCAACACCCACGGGAAGAAGAACCGGATCGATCCAGATATTTTCATTTTCGATACCCATTTGATTTGCAACCTCCAGGGACTCCAGGATGCTCGCGGCCCTCTCATCCGCATCTGAAGGAAGTCCGGCATCATTGATCACGGATAAGACCAGATCCGCCGAGTATTTTTTACAAAGGGGCATAACGGTTTCCATACTTTCCTTGGCCCCTGATGCCGAATTAACCAGTGCCTTTTTATTGGATATTTTAAGCCCTTCCTCCATGGCTATGGGGTTGGTTGTATCCAGACAAAGAGGAAGATCCGTATATTCCTGGACGGTTTTGACCAGCCATGCCATGGTTTTGGCCGGGTCCTTTTTCTGGGGACCCACATTCAGATCCAGATAATCCATGCCGTTTTTTGCCTGGCCCTCCACGCATTCCCGAATTGGTTCAGGATTGCGCTCCTTAATGGCCTGAGATATCTTGTCAGACATCACATTTAAATCTTCGCCGATGAGAATCATAATTTGTCCTTTCTTTAACGAGGTCTTTGGTTGGAACGCCGAAAACCACCCATTCCATGTAGATGCCTTACTTGCCGGAATGATTAGATTTTAGCCCACTGAACAGTATTCATAGATAACATTTAAAAGGATGACAATAGTCCAAGGGATGATTTTTGCGCAGCACGGGACTATTTTCAGTCCTCTCTCGGACTGTGTCTTTACGGACTTGGATTGCTGGGATGGAAAAACGGGAAAGACTATGAATGGAGATCCACAATGCCTATTCTTATGGCAAACTGAACCAGTTGATAAACATTTTCTATTCGAAGCTTTTCCATGATCTTGGAGCGATGCGTCTTGACCGTACTTGGGCTTATACAGAGGATATCCGAAATTTCCCTGGTGGAGCGCCCCTCGGCAATCATCTGAAATACTTCGCGTTCCCTATTGGAAAGGGTAGCATAAAGCCCCTCCCTTAATGGCTTTTTCTTTATGGAAACGTAATCTTCAATGACAAGTCGTGAAATCGAAGGACTCATATAGGTATCCCCGTTTAGGGCGGCCTGTATCGCCTTTACGATGTCGCTTCCCGTGGAATCTTTCAGCAGGTATCCGGAGGCCCCGAGGCTGAAAAGCTCTTTGATATAGCGATCGTGACAATGCATTGAAAGGATGATGACCCTGGTTTGGGGTCTGATCTTCTTGATCTGCCGGGTGGCTTCTATGCCGTTGAGCATAGGCATGGCAATATCCATTATGACCACATGCGGTTTTAGTTCCTCTACCTTAGCGACTGCTTCTCGGCCGTTTTCAGCCTCTCCGATTACATGAAATTCAGGTTCTCCTTCCAGCAGCTTGGCAAGACCCTGTCGAACGATTGTGTGATCATCCGCCAGAATTATTTTGACACTCTTGTCAGTCACGGGGCTTCTCCGTGATGGGTATTTCTATACGGATTCGCGTTCCCTTACCGGGCGAAGCACGAAGAAAGAATTTTCCTCCCAACATGGCCGCCCGCTCTTTCATGGACAACAAACCCAGTCCGTTTTTGGGTTGATCAAATTCACTAGATACAAACCCAATGCCATCGTCTTCAGCCAAAAAAATAATTTGGGGGAAACTCTTAATAATAGAAAGCCTGAAATGCTTTGCTCGGGAATGCTTCAGGACGTTTGTGAGTGCCTCCTGCGAAAGGCGGTAAAGCACAGTTTCAATCGCCGCATCCACCCTATCCTCAAAACCAACCATTTTGAAATCTATCTCCAAACATCTGTGTCTGGACACAGAGGAAAGATATGAATCCAGCGCAGGTTCCAGTCCAAGGTCGCTCAGGAGCGCAGGATGCAGGCTGTAAGACATCCGGCGCACTTCCTGGTATGTCCGATTAATCTGTTTTTTCGCATCCGCGATAAGCTCTTTTATCTGATCGCTTTCCATCGAGAGCCCTTTTTCAATGGTCTCCAGTGTAAAATTGATCCCCGTGAGGGCCTGGCCAGCCTCGTCGTGTAACTCCCGGGCAATCCGTTTTCGTTCTTCCTCCTGTGAATGAAATAGCTTAGCCGTAAGCCTTTTGAGGTCTTCTTGATTCTCACGAACGGCCTGAAGCAGACGAGCATTTTCAATGGCGCCCCCTAAGAAGTTCC
>CAZIXY010000391.1:0-2814 GCA_964543315.1 uncultured Desulfobacteraceae bacterium
CCATGGTCCCAACCGACATGGGAAACAATTCCGTCGGCCGGCGCAATTATCGGCGCGTTCATCCTTGTGGAAATATCTATTCCCTTGTGGAATTCCTTCTGCCCCGTAAAGGGAGAAACACGGTATCCGAAGCGGGAACTCATCCACCCCTTTGTAGGCCAGATGGATGGTGTTGAGGCAAGCAGTATTTTTTGGCTTTCGAGAAATTTATGAAGCTCTGTCTTATCCTGCACGCCGAGGGCGATTTCACACTCTATAGTATCAAGGGAACGGTGCATCTGGCGAACCATTTCCTGGTGGCTATTCCGCATCACTCGCTTGGGGTCCGTAAGGGCCGTATCCGAGCCTCCTACTCCCTTAAATTGAGAACCGTCTTCGCCCGTTTCCAGGTTCACCATAACCTTGAGTTTTTGATCAAAAGCCTTTAATTCGTTTAAGTTACGCGTGATCTGGTCAATGCGCCGAACTAAATGAACAAACTGCCTCTGCTGTTGTTCGTTTTCACATTTTAACTTGGCCAACCTGGGCATATCGGACTTCATGATTCGATAATCACGGACCACCCAGCAAAAGGCGGCTACTGAAAAAATGAAAAATATGACGATAAAAAATAAGAAAAACCTGGGAATCCTGAATTGCCTGACCCTGTTTGTGTTATCAGGTACGAGGAATATACTGATTTTTTTGGATGCCAACTCTTTCCCTCAGACGAACGGAAATAAGAAAAAACCGCAGATTAATTAAGAAGATTTTGTTAACAAACTCATGTTTAAATGTCAAGCCACATTCCCTCCATTGTTGCTTTTTTCAGTCTTTTTTGCCTGAAAATATGAAAAAATGCTCTCGGCCACAGAACGGCTGATACCTGACACCGCTGAAAGCTCATCAAAATCTGCCTCGGCAATTGCATCTATATCCCTGAAATATCTTATTAAATGTTTTTTTCTCGCCACACCGACACCAGGGATACGGTCCAGCTCTGATTCTGTCAGGGCCTTGCCCATAAGCCTCCTGTGATAGGCTATGGCCCGGCGATGGGCCTCGTCCCTGATCCGCATCATCAGGAGCAGTACGGGATGATCCGGCGTGACCGTAACGGGATTTTTTCTGCCCGGTATATAGATTTTGTCATATTTTTCAAGCCTTTCACCATCCGGCTTTGCGATCGCTGCGACCTCCGGGATATTCCGGCTTGTCAGGGTATCCAGGACCCTTTTAACCGCCGAAAGGTGACCCTTGCCCCCATCTACCAAGATAAGATCGGGCAGATCACCTTGAGCCAATCGCCTCGAAATCAGTTCAGCCGTCATACCATAATCATCAATTCCCTTGACCTCCTTTATCCTGTAATTTCTATATGCCGATCTATGGGGCATCCCGTCAACAAATGAGACCACTGTTCCAACGGCCATATCCCCGTGCAGGTTTGAAATATCTATTCCCTCGATGAATCTGGGTGTCCTTTTCAGATTCAAAGAGGCCTGAACGGCTTTCATGATGTCCTGAGGCCTGTACCCCGATTGATCCGGAAGGAGATTTCGCGCATTTTTCACCGCCATGTTTACCAGTTGATGTTTTTCTCCCCTTTGCGGTGTCTTAATAACAATTTTTTTTCCGGCCACCTCTCTCAAGCGTTGGGTAATGGAAGCAAGGTCCTCCACTAATTCCGATATGAGAATCTCTTTCGGAATAAAGGCCTCATTGGAATAATATTGCTTTAAAAAGGCCTCCATGACTTCGGTGGAAGTGCCACCCGGATTCCTGAAAGAATAGCTGCGATTTCCGACCACACAACCTTTGCGGACAAAAAGGATGACAATCCGGTACACATCATCTTCGGCCGCCAGGCCGATGATATCCTGGTCTTCCATACGCGAAGAAACCACATGCTGATGCTCGATAGTAGCCTCAATTGCCTTTATTCGATCCCTTATCTCTGCAGCCATCTCAAAATCAAAACGGCCTGCCGCTTCGGACATTTCCCTTTTCAGCCTACGGATCAATTCCCGGTTGCGACCTTCCAGAAACAGCCCCACCTGTTTGACAACATCCCGGTACTCTGACATGGAAACATCATATGTGCAGGGACCTAAGCACAGCCCCATTTGATAATTCAGACAGGGTCTTTTGCGTTTAGGCAAACTATTACTTTTGCATTTTCTAAGCCGGAAAACACGGTCAATAACCTTAAGCGTGCTGCGTACGGAATTGGCGGAAGAAAACGGTCCGAAATACAGTGCCCCGTCCTTTTTGATTTTTCGGACAATGCTCAGGCGAGGATAAGGCTCCTTAATGGAGAGCTTGAGGCATGGGTATTGCTTGTCATCCCGGAGTATAATGTTATATCGGGGCATAAACTTCTTGATAAGATTACTCTCAAGGATGAAAGCCTCATTTTCAGTTGTCGTTATGATAAACTCAAGACCGGATGCCCTCTTCATCATGAGGTACGTTTTGGGCGGAAGTTCTGCCGTGGGCCTGAAGTACGACATAACCCTTTTTTTGATATTCTTTGCCTTTCCCACATAAACGGGCCGCCCCGAACGGTCCTCAAAAACATACACGCCCGGCCTTTCAGGCAGTGTGCGCTTCAATACCTCAGGATCGAGTGTGCCGGCATCTTTCGACCTTCTGGTCATTTCCCGGTCTTTTATTGTAGGTATGGGCATTTTTGCGACTGTCCCGGTTGTGCAGGTTGGGGGTTACTGGGTACTGGGTACTTGTCCGCCGTCTGTGTGGCGGATTGGGTACTCGTCCGACAGGATTCACAGGATTTCAGGATCCTTTTGTAAAAGAAGGTTTCACGCCCGCTCG
>CAZIXY010000392.1:0-2801 GCA_964543315.1 uncultured Desulfobacteraceae bacterium
CGGCCAGACAAGAAGAATACGCTCTTCCGGTGTACCGGGAACGTAATCGTCATTGAGATGGTCCGTCATTCGATGCTTGGCTGTGTGTATTCTGTTCATAATTCCAAGATACCATTTTCCGCGTGTAAAATCTATATGATAGTTACTCCGAACAAGTGAGTAGCGAGAATTATTTCGCGTTTATTGGATAATTCGGAATTAATTCTCGTTTATTGGGCTCCTTCTGTTCCGTTTTGGAACATATCTTTGCACAGAAAACTGTGCGCAAAGTTACTCTGAGAATTGTGCAAATTTGCAAATCATTTTACTGTCAGCCGCCTAACATTCTGAAATTGTATAATATTTTTGTTTAGCATGCCATATGCCCTGTTGGGCTTTGTTGGCATGTTGGAAAAAGGTTAATATGACATAATATCACGCAAAAAAGGTCGTTTATTGCAATAAATCCCACTCAAAAATCCAAAAAAATGCTCGAATTTCGCGAAAAGAAACATCCGTCTGAAAATGTGCAAATTGGCGGGATAAAAGGGGACGGTATTTCTACAAATTCAGCACGAGACGAAGCCCCTCGTCCACTTCAATCATCCTGTCCGGGGGAAGCGTGCTGATCCGCTGCGCCAGGAAGGACTTGTCCAAGGTGACAACCTGGGAAACATTGACTACCGAATCCCTTGCAAGCCTGGTGATCCTCTTTTTCAAGAGCACGTTACCCGGGGCGGCCTGAAGCCGCAGGTTGGAGGTCAGGATGGAAACAACGACCGTATTGATCCGGCTCTTGTTGAAATGGTCGCTCTGAACGATAAGAACGGGGCGGCGGTGGCCCGGCTCAGAACCGGCCGGCGGTCGAAGTGAGGCCCACCAGATATCACCGCGTTGCATCACCATTCCTCCCTGGGAACGGATGCGGCCTGCGCATTCAGCACCGCCGGATCAACCGGTTCGACTTCAAACGCATACACTTCGTCTAACTTTTCTGTCACGTCGGTATGACGGAACTCTGTTACATACTGTTTTATAGCACGCACATAGAGTTCACTGCGAGACATCTGAAGCCTTTTCGCCAAGCGATCTGCGGATGCAAAGATATCGTCAGGAATGGATATGGCAGTTTTCATGCTGACTATGGTATAACCATAGTTATACCTTTGTCAAGCCTTTCTTACGGCATGTGGGACAAATAGCATGTGATTATCTCGGGGGGATTGGATGGAGATTTTTTTCAATGGATATTTTTGACAGATATGAAGAATGGGGGCCGAATAAATTTAGTCATTGGTCACCGAAGAAATATATGATAGTTAGGTTGTGCTGATGGCTGACATCTGACTGCTCCATGTGGAAAGGATCGATTGAGAGAGGAGAAAATCACCATGGCCGATCAGGAAGTGTACGAGCGTTTTATCGAATGGATGGAGCGATGGAATAAGGACCGTCAGTCCGCTTTAGACTTGCGTAGGTGAGCCTTTTGAAAGGAAGGGAGTGTTATGAAACAATTGAGTCGGACTGTGATGGACTTTGTGATGAGCTATGGAGCGTGCGCGGCCGGTATCGCGACCGTGGAGACATTAAAGGGCGGACCTCCCTCCGCCGACCTATCATACTTGCTCAAAGATGCCAGGTCGGCCGTAAGTTTTGCCGTACCACTTGATCAGAGCCTCATCTCCCCATTTTTAATGAAAAAAGACTACCTGGCGCATGAGAGGGACAATGTCCTGAAAAATATACAATCCAGCGGCATCTCACTGGGATTGGCCGATTTTCTGGAGCAAAAGGGCTATCCCTCGGTCCCCCTGGCGGCGAATGAGAAATACAGATCGGACACTGCCCACGGGCTCTATGATATGTACCCACCTATTTCCCTTAGATATCTTGCCGTGCGCTCCGGAGTCGGGCATTTCGGATTATCCGGAAATGTCAGCACAAAGGGAGAAGGCGCGGCCGTCATTTTAGGCGCTACGGTCACAACAGCGGAGCTTGTGCCCACGGAACCGATTCCGCCGGAGGAGAATTTTTGTGACGGTTGTCGTTTGTGCATGGCTTCGTGCCCATCGGGCCTGATGCACCCGAACGAGGAGACACGCGTGACACTCGGGGGAGTGGAGTTTGCCTATTCCAGGCGTCGCTCTTACATCCGGTGCGAATATGTTTGTGGCGGCTTTGCCGGGCTGCATTCATCAAGAAAATGGTCTACCTGGACACCCGCCCGATTCAGTATCCCGGAAAGGGGCAAAGAGTTCATAGAGGTTTTCAGGCCGGCCGCAAAGGCCTACGGGCTGAGGCCTGAATGTGAGGGAGGTTTTTATCATCCCTTAATGAAAGAAAAACTGAGGCAGACATGTGGTTCCTGCATGATTGTATGCTCCCCGGACAAGGAGGAACGTAAAAAGCGGCATGAAATGCTCGTTAACAGCGGAGTCGTCGTGCAGAACCCCGACGGCTCTCTTGAAGCCGTCTCGCCTAAAGAGGCCAGTGAGCGTCTGGCAGGCATGAGCCGTGAAGTCAGGGCGCTTTATGAGGAAGTTTGATGGAAGCGAAAACCTTGGATATAAAGGCCGCGGGCCTTCTGACAGGTGTCTGTATATTGTGGGGCATGAATGCCGTAACCATAAAGATCAGCAACCTGGGAATCGATCCCGTTTTCACAGCGGGGTTGCGTTCCGTTGTGGCCGCAATTTGTCTGATGATTTGGATGAAGCAGCAGAAGATGACCCTCTTTCCCGGGAAGATTCCGGACGGCCTGGCAGTGGGGGTTCTTTTCGGCGCTGAATTTGCGGTTCTTTATTCCTCTCTTCTTTAATTCT
>CAZIXY010000393.1:0-2801 GCA_964543315.1 uncultured Desulfobacteraceae bacterium
GACCAGTGCGTTGGGGATCTTTTGGAAGTGACCAAGGAGCTTGAAGGTATTGCCGTTGTCACAGCGGACCACGGAAATTCCGATGAGATGTTCGAACTTGACAAGAACGGAAAAAAAAGGGCCTTGACGGCGCATACACTCAATCCGGTTCCTTTTGCCATCTTTGACCCCGGATATAAGGGAGAATATGAGATGGCATTTCCTGAAAGAGCGGGTGTTTCCAATGTGGCTTCAACGCTGCTAAATCTTCTCGGATTTGAGAAGGTGGAGGATTATGATCCGTCTCTCATCAGAATGATCGCGGATTGAATCCGTTGAGGGGGGAACCCCATACCGAAAGGTTTGGCTCGGCACAGCACTCTTCTCATGCCCGCGAAGGGCGGGCTAGCTATCGGCAATCGGCATTCACGTAAAGAATCAGAAGAATGGTTTGGCTGAAAGCTGCTCGCTGATCGCTGAAAGCGCCATCCGGAAACAAACTGTTTCTGGATGGACATACGGCCTTTCGAAGAGCCCCATGCCCCGCCTCCAATAATGAGGCATTCGAGGCAGGGGCATGGGGCTCTCTTTTCAAAAGCCGCATAGGATGAGCTTTTATGGAAAGTTAACAGGACCTGAGAATACATCTCCGGACAGCCCCTGAAGGGACTCTTTGTCGTGGCATCGGCATTTAATATCTACTGCGGGCCGGTTGTTTGCGGGAATGGAGGCGTTCGACTCTTTCGAAAGAAGTTTGAATAAGCAATTTGAAAAGAGAGCGACATGGCCCGACAAAACTCGGCATGGAACTCTTCCTTGAATCCTTTTGCATATACTAATGCCGATGTCCCCCCATTCCCATTCCGTGACTGCCGCCTCCTGGTCCCATTCCGGGTCCGGGTAACTCCCCCCATTTCCTGATTCCGTCCGGTTCTTTTTCATCGGCCACAAACGGTGATTTTTCCAGCTCCATACCCGATACTATGCTTTCCAGAAATGCCTTTGTTTTTATGGGATCAAAGACTACCGTGCCCAGTCCCCTCCGATCCGCTTCCAGTATCTCATTCACGCGCAGGGGCTGCGTTTTGCCGTCAATGAGCGAGGTCATATCAACCTCCCCCTCAAACACATATGCACGGGTCAGCTCATCCGTAGAATTTTCCATTTTTGTCTTGTCAATTTCCGCTCCAAACCTGGTTCCCCGCACTCCGATCATTGCGTGGGGCGTTTTTAAAGAGATCTTTGCGTCTCGGTAACCAAAAAGGCGGAGCGCGTAAATAACAGCCTTACCCCTGGTCATACCAAAGAAGGATTTCTTTTTGCCCTCGAAAAAACTGGTGCTGACCTCGTCAATATGCATATGTGTTTCAGGCGCCATGATGATGACGTTCTTGTCTTCGAATTCGAGCCGGCACCTGCAATCCAGGGTATATAGGGAATCGTTTTCATAAACAGGGTTTCCCTCCCGGGCGTAGTAGGCGTCCTGCTCGGGCTTGTGGACAACAACCAGTTTCCCGCTGCCCTTGATCAAACGGATGAGCCCGACCTTTTTGGATTGGGAGGCGACAAATCCATCCGTTATTTGAAGTTTTTCCAATTCAGTCGGCAGGCCGCCGGAACGCGCCTTTTCCAGAAGAGGGAAAGAGCAGACGGTAAAGACCGCGGAAACAATAAGACAGAAATAAAATTTGAGTCTTATGGATTGTGTCATCAGGTACTACCTCCTATGCGTCCTCTTGGGGAGCCGGTCGAAAAACGGTTTCTCCTTCATCCCTCCACTCCCTGACCCCTTACCCCCCCTGCCCCGGCTTCCTTATAGAGTTCTTCCGCATGAAAAGAACTCCGGACAAAGGGCCCGCTGGCGACTCCGGAAAAGCCCATGTTCAGGGCGGTTCCCCTCCACTCATGAAATTCTTCGGGACGAACAAAGCGCTCGACCCGTAAATGGTCTTGAGAGGGCTGCAGGTATTGTCCCAATGTCAGAATATGGCAACCAGCTTCAACAAGGTCCAACAGCGCTTTTTCTATTTCAGCACGTGTTTCTCCAAGCCCGAGCATGAGGCCGGACTTCAGGGAGATTCGGGAATCATACCACTTTGATCGCCTGAGCACTTCAAGAGAGCGTTTGTAGACGGCTTGCGGTCGCACCAAGGGATAAAGACGGGGTACGGTTTCAAGGTTGTGGTTAATGACGGCAGGGCGGGCCGCAACAACCTCCATGAGCGCCTCCAGGTTCCCGCCGAAGTCGGGAATCAAGACCTCGATACCTGCACTCGGAATTCGCTTCCGGATTTCTTTAACCGTTTTCGCGAAGAGATAAGCGCCGCCGTCAGGGAGGTCGTCCCGGGTTACGGAAGTGATAACCACATATTTCAAACCCATTTTTTGTACGGCTTCAGCCACCCTTACCGGTTCCTCCGGATCGGGAGGTCCTGAGGTACCATGGGCAATATCGCAGAAGCGACAGTCGCGTGTGCAACGGTCTCCCATGATAAGAAAGGTTGCGCTTTTCCGGGAGAAACATTCCCAGATATTGGGACATTTGGCTTCCTCGCATACGGTGTGCAGATGGCTGCTGCTCAAAAGGGCCCTCACATTTTCGTAATCAGGTCCTGTCGGAAGGCGCTTTTTCAGCCAGTGCGGCTTCCTGACATGCGATTCGTATTGTTCCTTAACTTTAGTCACTTTAGATCTCTTTAGTCACTTCGCAATTCTAATATTGATAACCTCGTAAAAAGTCGCGTTACGCCTTTTTACTTGGCGGGGAAGGGCTTCCCCTCTCCCGCCATTTGAAGTGAATTCAAATGGTTCCACCCTCACCC
>CAZIXY010000394.1:0-2800 GCA_964543315.1 uncultured Desulfobacteraceae bacterium
ATCTTCCACAAAATCCATGGGACCTGATGCAAAAACAGAAGATGATCCGTTTAGGTTCCACAAGAGTCGGAGGTTGCATCCAAAGATGCATGGGCCAAGATGCCCTATGCGCCCTTTCAGTTGCCACCAAAGAGATCGATGAGAAGTTTGGCACTGAGTACCATCAAAGATTCATGGCTTATTTGAGGGACTACCAGGAAAGAGAATGGACTGGCGCCTGCGCCCAAACGGATAGTAAGGGTGATAGAAGCAAAAGACCCTTCGAACAAGAAGACCCTGATGCATATGTGCATATAGTGGAGGAGAAAAGCGATGGAATCATTGTGAGCGGGTTAAAGATCTCTATCACCATGGCAGCCATTAGCGACGAAATTTTGGTCGTTCCAACCCGTGCCCTCACTGAACATGACAAGGATTTTGCTGTTGCCTTTGCGGTACCAGCCGATTGGGATAACATCCGACTGATCACTCGCCCTGTGTACCCCAGGGAGAAGAAAAAATTTAAATCAACATTTTCCGAAATGGGGGCATCGGAGTCAGTGATAGTCTTTGACAACACCTTTATACCCATGGAGCGAGTATTTATGTGTGGCGAGTGGCAATTTGGCAGAAGGCTTGCTTTGCTTTTTGCTGATTCTCATAGATTCAGCTATACAGGCTGTAAGCCCGCGGTATCTGATATACTTTGCGGAGCTACCTCCCTTATGGCAGAGGCGAACAATATTGAAAAAGCCTCCCATGTGAAGGAAAAATTATCTGAATTTGTGGGTGTAGGTGAATTAGCGTATGCAGCTGGTATAGCAGCTGCCCTTTATGGAGAGAAGACATCCTCTGGTACATTTATTCCAAACGAAATGTATGCTAATATAGGAAGAAGACTCATGGGAGAAAATATTTATCATGAGTTTAACATACTCACCGAGATAGCCGGAGGTCTGTCCGTCACCATGCCCTTTGAGGATGACTTCCTTGCCAAAGAAACGGAACAAGACCTTAAAAAGTTAATGAAGAGAAACCCGAAATTATCCTATGAAGATGCATGCCGAGCCTGGAGGTTTGCGGAAGATGTAGCTGCATCCTCCATGGGTGTATGGTATCAGATCGCTGGTGTTCATGGAGGAGGCTCTCCAATTATGGAAACAATCACACTAAACATTAATACTGATTATGAGGGCAAGAAAAATATAGCAAAATACCTGGCTGGCATTAACAAAGACTTGGATCAGTCAAAAGAGCTGAAAACAAAACCCTTTCCAGTTGAATAACTAGTACAGTGAAATGCCTACATATAGAGCAAGTAGTCTGCGAAATTTTCAGAAGGAAATGATTACACAAGATAGCATTTGTCCTTCTTAGAATATTTAAGGCAAGAGAATTAAATATAATCTCTCATAGCCTCGCTAACGGAGCGAGACTTATTTTTACAATCTTTACATTAAAACAGAGAGGCAAACAGCCCAATGTGTCTTCCGGAACTTTTCAATGCTGTCTGTATTCAGCACTTGTGGAAAGGAAATTTTTCCCTAAGGGTGTGGGAGAGAGGTCATGATGTCATTGCTTTAGTAAAAGGGGTTCGCTCGATTGTTGATAATAACTGAAATGTCTGTATCTATAGGAATATGATATTCCTGTTTCCCGCTGTTATTTTCAAACATGTTAAATACGATTCCTAAAACAAAATAGGAGGAAAAAAATATGGGAGTTGCAACTAAAAAAGACTATATCGAACGATTAAAGAAACAAAAGATTAATGCATATATGATGGGCGAGAAGATAAGCAACATCGTTGATGATCCTCGTATTCAAGTTGGCATAAACTCCATTGGCACCACTTTTGACGCCGCAAATGATCCCAAGCATCGTAACCTGGTAACTCTGGAATCACCCCTCATCAATGAAAAGATCAATCGCTGGAACCACATCGTGGAGAACGACCAAGATGCCATTGCCAAAGCTAAGGCAATGAGGCAAGTTGCTGGCGATTATGGCTGTCCGTGTGTCTATCGGTGTATAGGTAATGATTTAATAAATACAGCCTGGGCTGTAAGCCATGACATAGATAAAAAATATGGTACTCACTACCATCAGAATGTCATTGAAATAGTCAAAGAAATTCAAAGGAAAGATCTTGTTATCGGCGGAACTATAGTTGACCCTAAAGGAGACAGGGCTTTGAGGCCTAGCCAACAGCCTGACCCTGATGTTTATCTGCACGTAGTTGAAAAGGGAAAGGATGGCATAGTTGTGCGGGGTGGGAAGGCGCATAGTACGGCCGCAATATATACTGATCTGCTATGCGCTGCTCCCAGTTACCCACTGCGTGAGAATGAGAAAGAATTTGCTGTCGGCTTTTTCTGCCCTTTGGATACAGAAGGAGTTACATTTATGTGTCGGCCTGCAACGGCGCCGCCGGAGCCTACGGAACTGGAAAACCCACTAGGCAAAAAATATGGGCATGTTGAAGCATTCGTTATATACGATGACGTTTTTATCCCATGGAAAAAAGTGTTTATGTGTGGTGAGTATGATTTCTCTGTCCCGCTGATTAATGCTTTTACTGCCTACCACATGTTAAGTAAGTGTGGATGTCGATCAGCAACCATGGAACTGGACATTGGTGCCACAGCACTCCTAGCTGAAGCAAACGGTGTCGGAAAAGCGTCTCATATTAACGATTACATCAATGAGATGATCATGAATACAGAAATGGTCTATGCATGTTCGATGGCAGCTGCAATAAATGGCGAGAAACATGAATCCGGGGCATTTATCCCCGATTTAGTTCCAAAATGTGCCGGAA
>CAZIXY010000395.1:0-2777 GCA_964543315.1 uncultured Desulfobacteraceae bacterium
ATCTGAAACACAACCTCTGGCGAGCAGGTGCAAGTATTGTCATGGTCGGATTCCAGGCTAAGGGAACCACGGGCCGAAAAATTGTTGATGGATCAAAACAGGTGAAGATATTCAGAGAAAACGTGTCAGTAAGGGCAAAGGTTTTTACAATCGGTGGTTTTTCAGCACATGCCGATCAGAATGATCTCCTCGAGTGGATCTCCCACTTTGAGTCAAAACCACGAGTCTTTGTCGTCCATGGTGAGCCAACGGCCAGCAGAGCCCTTGCAGCCAAGATTCAGGAAGTATTCGAGCTGGTATCCCACGTTCCCCAATGGAAAGAAAGGCTCATACTCAAACCCAGGAAGGTTGACATAGAGAAACCCATACCGGTGGAACCCAAGCCCGACATGACGGACACAATGCTCAATAGCATTATTGATCTTGAAAATGAACTCAAGGTGCTGAAGAAAAAAGTGAAATCAAAAGAGGTTGGACCTGAGCTCGATGAGGAGGATGTTGATCAGCTAAAATATCTCCAGAAAGAGATCCAACAAATTGTGTCCTCATTATTGTAAAAGCTTGCAAATTTCATTTGTATTCTGTAAATAAAGTCCGGCGCGGAAACGGCATATTTCCCTATAAATCAAAAACAAAAATGGAAAAGGAGGTGAAGAAACAATCATTGATATTTTGAAATCTTGGACTGTTTTTTTTGATTGGACTTTAAATTTTAGGAGGATGAAAATGAAACATGCGAAAAAGATATTGATACTTTCCATAGCGTCGGTCTTCGTTTTGAGTGGTCTCGCCCTGGCGGGCGGATACGATTATAAAATAAAAAAGGAACATGCCGGCAAAAATCTAACACCCACTCAGGTCCATGAAATGGCGTCAAAAGATCCGGCTCATACCTTTATCGTTGACTGCCGTACACGGGCGGAATATCAACTCATCGGCCATCCTGTAGGAGCCTATAATATCCCAATCCAATTCTGGTCCGGAAAATTCGACAAAAAGAAATATGGGAAATCCACCAATCCGAACTTCGGAAAGGACCTTCTGGCCCGCTTCAACCCCAAGACAGATACGCTGGTATTTATGTGTCGCAGTGGAAAGAGGAGTTGCTCATCCTGTGCAGAGGCTATCAAGGCGGGTTTTCCTGCGGAAAAGGTCTTCAACTTGCTGGGCGGTTTTGAAGGAGACAAGGTGAAATACAAAGGAAGCGCTTACTGCGGGCAACGCAAGCTGGGCGGATGGCGTAATGAAGGCCTTCCCTGGACCTATCATATTGATAAAAAACTGGTCTACCAACCTGATCTTCCCAAATAGCCGGCAATCGGCTTTTTCGCAAAGGCCCGGTTTATTGTAATCCGGGCCTTTGCCACCACACATTTTTGTTCACCGATTTCATGACCTTTGACTTTTGTCTCACTGTTTGACAGAAATCCTGTTTTGCCGTTTTTCCAAAGCGTTAAAGGCCACCGCATAAAACTCAAATGACCTTACATTGACAAAAAAAACTGTTGTTATATATAAATATTTTTCATTGTATGCAGAGAGGGGCAAAGATTTTATCAATAAGGGAGGCAGGCCATTTTTTATACACAAAAGCGATCGGGGCAAATCAAAGATGAAGGCGTCGGCCTTACTCACGTTTATTACGGACAGGGAGTCGGAAAGACCACACGGGCGGTCGGTCTTGCAATACGGGCGGCGGGAACCGGACTGAAAGTGGATTTTGTCCAATTTATGAAGTCAGGAAACTCCGGAGAAACAGGAATTCTTAAAAAGATTTCAAACATCAACTACTTTTGTCCCGGAAAGCATCCTTTTATCCTGTCCGGGGGCCCGGAGATCGTCCACTATGAACACGCGGAAAAGGCGCTGGCCTATTCCCTGGAGGCTGTAGAAAGGGGGACTCATCTGCTCATTTGTGATGAAATATTAGACACAATTCTTTTCAACCTTCTTCAGAAACAACAGCTCCTTGACCTTACAAAAAGATGCAAAGGAAAGGTTGAGCTGGTTATGACAGGCAGAGACCCGACCCCTGATTTAATGAGACTGTCTGACTACGCCACGGAGTTTGTCCAGAAAAAACACCCTTATTATAGCGGTGCCAAAGCACGAAAAGGTATCGAGTTCTGATATCAGGATGAACTCAGACCGCTTGTAGTCCCTCCTAAAACGGAATTTCTCTAAAGCCTGCCATATTTGTGCGCCGCCGCAATGAGTGCCTCCATATTCTCTTTTTTCACATCCGGCCAAAAATCACATCCCGGCCACAGCCCATCCACCCCGTCATCAATACACCCCTTGACGACCTGCCCCACCTGGGCGGCATCCATCGAACCAGGGGGCCGTTATTTACGAAAAAAACCGTTACCTGTCGAGTTATCACCATCATGTCTCAAACTTGATCATCACTCTCTTTGGAAGGGCAAGCCCCAGGGTAACTTCCGCTGCCTTTACCAGAGAACATGGAACAGGACATGCAAGATGGCATTGTGATTTCTCTGCTGACAGGAAGATGGGATTTCGGCTCAAGGGCAAGAAAAGATCTTTCATGCTTATCTTCCCTAAGTCACTTGCAAGCTTCTGAATCTGGTCGCAGTCTGATTGGATTTCAAACCTTACCGAATACTTTCCATCCTTATATGCATTTATCGAGCAGGTAAAACCGCAAATGCCGGGGTCAACTTCCAAACGGACTGCTTTTGTTTTTTCTCCTCCATTTTGTTTTTCCATGCCTATTTCTGATGAAGGACTTCCTCGGGAACGAGTTTCTCTAAATG
>CAZIXY010000396.1:0-2756 GCA_964543315.1 uncultured Desulfobacteraceae bacterium
CAGGGGGGAACAGATGGTCCGGTATTATGGTTACTATAGTAACGTGAGCCGTGGTAAGCGCAAACGAGAGGAGCAGGGCGATCTGATCCCATCCATCCTTGAGCCTGACGGGTCTTCCAATGAATACCGGAAAAACTGGGCCCGATTGATCCAGAAAATCTATGAAGTGGACCCATTGACGTGCCCGAAATGTTCGGGAAAGATGAAAGTCATCAGCGTGATAGATGACGAGGATGTCGTAAAAAAGATTCTTAAGCATTTGGGACTTTGGGATCAGAAAGCTAGACCACCGTCCAAAGCCGCAGGGCCACCAAAGATCCAAGAATACAAAATCGACTACACGGATTCTCAACTTCCTGTGTCTGATAAGTGGGTATATGTGGCCCCTCAATACCCGGAAACCTTCACGGCCTGATTTTTGAAGAAAAGGCCGGGATCAATGGTATCCTCTACCCTAATTTCCTCTATTTCACCGTCTTCCGGCGTGATTAACCCGCCCGGCACTGTCTCCACTTTCATACCCTTACTGGGTCTGGACCCTCATTACACTCCCTACAGTTTCACCTACAACTGTAGCCTGGCTTTGCTTGACACACAAGTACACTCCCACTATACTTTCCCGATGAAAAAGCGAGTTCTTATAACATTAATTTTCTCGTAACCGCCCTCTTGCCAATGATGAAAATATTCCAAGAAAGCAAAGGATTGCAAAGATAATGAAAGACATTCGAAAGCCTCTGATAAAATCTGAATAATGTTCGGGGACGACCTGAACCCTTCCCATAAACAGCGTGAATATAACCGTGGCGATTCCCATGCTGACCATCATGCCAAGCAAGCGCATTGTCCCCACTGATCCCGATGCCAGACCGTAGAATTTGTGGTCGACGGATCCCATAATGGCATTTGTATTAGGAGAGGAAAATAGGGCATAGCCAAAGCCCAGGACAGCCAAGTTTACAGCAATAAAACCTACCGTTGAACCCTTAGTAAAAAAAATAAAGGGAACTAGTCCCAGGGTCGTGACAATCATGCCCAACGAGGCAACGAGTCGTGGCTCTATCCTGTCTGAAAGCCTACCGGCAAAAGGTGACAAGACCGCCATCATGACGGGTTGAGCGATCAAAATCAATCCGGCCCATTGGGGGCTTAAAACCTTTATGTACTGCAAATAGAGGCTCAGGAGAAACGTCACTGCGAATGTAGCACTGTAGTGGATAAGGGCAGCCAAACACGAGAAGGCAAATAACCTGTTACTTGTAAAAAGGCCTATATTGAGAACGGGGTATTTCACATTGTTCTCCCATTTGAAAAACCCCACGACCCCAAAAAAACCAAGGACGATAATCCACAGGCTTTTACCGTCCGGCAGGCGGGAGATGCCGTACATGATGCTGACGAGAGAAAGCCCGTAAATGCATGCTCCCACAAAATCGAACCGTTCTCCCTTTGCCGGTGCCCACTCGCCTTTAAGCTTCCAGTAAGCGAGTACAATAATAACCACTCCAGCAGGCACATTTATAAGAAAGACGCTTCGCCATGTCAGATATTGCGTCAAGAACCCACCAAGGAGTGGCCCTAAAGACAGCCCTGTATAGACTGCAGCCACATTGATTCCCAAAATCCTGCCCCTCTCTTCAGGAGGAAATACGGAAGTTAGAATGGCGATGCCGGTGGCAAAGATCATGGCGCTTCCCATCCCTTGAAAGATCCTGAAAAAAATCAGCATGAAAGCGGAGGTGGAAATTCCGGAAAGAAAAGACGAAAGGGTAAAAATCGCAATACCGTAAGCAAAAACCTTTTTTCTTCCCTGAATGTCTGCCAGTCTTCCGAAAGGAACCAAAAACACTGCGGCGGCAAGGAGGTATGAGGTCGCAACCCAGCTCAACAGGACGGCATTAGTTTGAAAGGCCTCCCCGATTGCCGGAAGGGCAATATTGATGGAAGAACCCACAAAGGGGGTCAAAATAGAAGTCAGCGTAACAACAACCAGTGCGACTTTTCTGGTTGCAAGGTTATCCCTGGAGGAGTGTTTTATGGGTTCTGATAATTCAGCCATGTCATTAGAGAATAACACACAAGAGAGCGGGACGGGTCAAGACTTAAGCTGTTTCAAGTAGGATATCATTCAGATTGAACCTGACCGCCGGTATGATCAATCCTCCTTAGAAAGACTAAATTCCCATTGGCACCATGCGTCGTCGGGATGTGGGCCTGGAGGACAGAAAATGCACTTGACTTTTACTGTGGGCTCAATAATTTTGGCAACGTTTTTAAAGCAGGCGTCAAAGGTTGGTCTGCATGCAAACTCGCCTTTACCCGCTTTTATCCTTTGCTCCTGAGGGAGGCACCGTCTGCAGGTCCAGATTGCCCTGTCGGCCGACAGGTTATATTCATATCCGAAACTGGCTGCCCAGCTCATGAAATTGATTGCTCTCAGGACGTTCTCCAGTCCTCCTCCCAGTCTGAGAAGTTCTTTAATCCGCTTGGCTTCGGTCATGGACCCGATCTTCCACATTCGCGTATCAAGGTCGAGAGCCGCCTCCAATCCATACCTTTCCTCCACTCCGCTGAACCAAAGCCCGTCCAATGTCATCCAGTTACGCGAATACATTTTTATGAGATCAATAAGAGTATCTTTTGACAGTTTTTCCAATTCGTTTAAAGCAGGGTTTTGCATAGCTTGCTCCTTTTTAGTAGAAAAAATGATTGGTAACGTTCAAAAGTGTGTGCATGGGATTTTAATTCATCCGATT
>CAZIXY010000397.1:0-2752 GCA_964543315.1 uncultured Desulfobacteraceae bacterium
GCAAAGGGATCCATAACCAATGGACGTGACCCTGGCTCTCCCCCCAATGCCTCATGGGCCGCTTGGGTCAACTTTCTACCTGTCTCCAGGTATTCGGAAACCGTCGAATTGTCCCAATTGGCAAAATCGGCAATGAAATCGAGTAATGCAGCACGTAATTCCATTAAATCGTCCAGTTTATGTTCATCCTTTGAGATGGCTACAAAACGGGAACAGCTATCTTCACTGACCAGGTCAAGATGATTTTTTGCCCAGTTTACCATCTGCTCCCGAGCAACTTTACGAAACATCTCGGGGCAAAGCTTATCAGCAGGATCAGGCCATAATGCTGCGCAGATTATTGCTCGGCATGCGGCCAATGGCCGCCTTGCCCACCAAATATGCAAGGTTGAAATATGACCATGTCGGATAGATTTTTCACGTCGGGCATGAGCAGATATTCGCTTTATTGGAAGGTCAACCTCAATGAGGCGTTTAGGATATTTCATAAGCTAAAAATTTCCTCTAACAGTCTTTCATCAAAGCCTGAATACTTTTGGAACATTCTCGCTATTCGCTTTGCAATAACTAGTGCATCAGTGCTGTATCTTGAATCTAGTGCTTTTTCAATATCCTTTTCGGATCCAAGAACGTTCCCCAATAATACTACGTCCAGGTGTTGCAATATCTTCGAGGCATGAATAGAATTTGATATTATTCTATTCACAATCTCCACTAGCTCGTCGAAATAGTCGGGCTCAAGTTTTATCTCATCGTGGATTAGAGAAGTTTCTCTTGTAAGTTGATTTAGGAGATGAATTGTTTGCTCTCGTTCTCTAAGAAAAAAGGGGCCACCAAATAGATAAATACGAGATTGCTGCCTAATATCAGTTATGTCTCGATCTGCAACCTCACTTGCCATTTTGAGTATTGACAAAGCTAATCTCTGCAAGCCAATGTTTACTAGGTATTTGGACTTAAGTTGGCTGTAATCTAAACTTTCTCTTATCGCAGAGAATCTATCCATAATTGTTTGTATGTTTCTGTATTCTTCTATCATCCAATACAAATACTGAAGATATTGGTACGCGCTTTTTAAGGTGAGCTCGGATTCTGTCGGCTTATGACTCTTAGGAAATTTGATTCCCCACAACTCTTGGGATTTCTTATGAATATTGATATCCATTAAGTTTATTCCTAACTTATCCACATCTAAAGCTTTTTCAAGAGCAGCAAGTCCATTATCGTCGAGCAACCGTATCGATAGCCTGGGCGCCAAAGATTTAGCATGTGCGTGAAGCCTGCTCTTAACTAATATTCCTTCTTGGGCTCCAAAAAAATCCATTAAACCCCTAATCCAAAAAAGCCTATTCGGTTCTGACACATTGCCAGACTTGCAGTCTACAACAATTGTCTTAAATCTGAGATCTGGTTCAAAATAAATCCCAAGAACGTCGATATCTGTAATTGGGCTTCTTTTGAGAGTACGGCCCATCTGCTCATACTCAAAATGTGACAAATCTACTTCCAATGGGCAATGGTACCCTTGTGCCCAAAGTATCCTTCTAATTCTAAGTTTTAGCAAAGTATCCTTCATCTTACGACTCCCCTTGTTAGCTTTGATAACTCAATTACAATATCCCGAGCTATCTGCTTGGACCGGGGAACCTCTCTGCCCATTTTAGAACGGGTTGGCAATGTTCCTGAAAATGCACCTCCAACCGATAGAAATTCCTTCGCATCTATCTCCAACTTGCTTCTTGGAGAGGTGCCTATTTCCAAAAGATCAATAGCAATGTCCAATGCATGAAGATTTTCGGGGGTGTCATGGATGAAGAAATTAAAAAAGCCTGGCCGAGTCTTATCTTTCTCAATGAAGCCTATTTGTTTGGTAACCAACAGACCATATTGTTCAGGGAAATCTGGTCTTGGATAGGCAAAGCGCTTTTTATCGCGGAGCGTTTCCAAAATACGTCTCGGATACCTTATTTTTTTTACGGTAGCGTAATGCTCTCCGTATCTGACACAAGCAAGAATTGCCCGCGCTTTTTCGAGGACAATTCGCTCCTCTTTCCTCAATCCCCCTTTAGGTGTGAATAGGAAGGTCCTTTCTTGGTTTCCAGAAGTTATTCTGACTGGGCATAAGATCCCAAGCAAAACTGCTTCGGTTACAACATCGGGATTACTAACTTTCATGGCCTGGATCGGAACGCCTTGTTGTTTTTGTACTTCGTTTAACACTTTGACAATAAGGTCTTGAGGAAATTTTTTGGAAAGCGCAAGAAGTGCACTGGGATCCTCTTCAACTGTGAGCGGAGAGTACAATGTCGCTTCCCCTTCTGTTGACTCATATCTATCAATTAATGCGCCAGTTGACCCTATTGTCAGAAGAGTATGGAAAGCTTTTTCACCCAGTCCAATTTTCCTTTTAAGTTCTTCTTCCTTTTGAGGGAAGGATGTAACTTCTTCCAGGACAAAGATTGAGGCATGTTCTATTTCTGTTGGCTTTAGCTGCAACCACCTTTCGCCAAGATCCTCGTAACTATCCCTCAGCTCTGGAATACGCAATTCAATTCGTTTGATTTTGGACCCACTTCCAACTACAGTAGCGAAATCAAGTTCTTCGAGCTCTCTTAAGACATATCTTAATTCAAACCCCGTGATTCCTAGCTCTGCTCCTAAATAGGTCAGCGCCTGTATGTCGTCGACATAGTTGAGCCCCTTAAGATGTGTGGCTAGGCTGGCGGCTTTTCCGACCAAAAGAGTATTTTGC
>CAZIXY010000398.1:0-2742 GCA_964543315.1 uncultured Desulfobacteraceae bacterium
CAGGGCCACCACCATCTGAAAATGAGGTCCCAAATAGACCGTCGTCAAAAGCTGGGCGAATCCGATTAAAAAGGCTGCCAGCACAGCCCCCATCCAGCTTCCAAGCCCCCCCACAATACAAACGGCAATAGCCTGGATCAGGACATCATAACCCTTTTCCACAACAATGTTTCCCAGGGGAAGCAAGACAATACCGGCCAGACCCGCAAGCATGGCGCCGGATGCCATGGCTACCAATGCCATGATATCGGAGTCGATTCCCAACATAAGTGCCGCACGTTCATCCTGGGCCATTCCCCGCAATGCCAGACCGATTCTCGTATAATGTGTAAAAAGCCAGAGCATGGTAACCACGGCCGCTCCGATTCCGACAACCAAAACCCTGTGCAGGTCAACAGGGACATCCCAGATATTTATACTACCTTCAATGAATACGGGCAGAGTATAGGTCGTTCCCTTAAAGCCCCCCCAGCGCAATCCTTCCAAGATGGCCAAACCGATGGCATAAGAGGCGATGATCTCCGAAATGGCCATTCCTCTGACTCGGATAAGGACGAACTGATAAATAAGGGCTCCCACTACTCCAATGGCAACTATGGCCAGAACAATGCTGAGAAGGTAGTGTAAGCCCAGTGTTCGCAACAGGATCCATGTAATGAAACCGGTTATCACGTAAAGGGCCCCATGGGCGAAATTCGGCACTCGGCTTATACCGTAGACCAGGGCAAAGCCCAATGCCATGAGAGCCAGTGCAATACTGTTGATCGTACCGTATATCAATATGTCCATAGTCTTATTTCATAATTTTGATAGTCATGTTGTATAGGAATTTCCTTTTTTTTAGTCAGACACTCTTTCCGTGCTGAGTGCCTGACGTCACATAAAATTGCACCGCAATTTTATTTCTTCATCCAGGGTGGAAGCTTTATGGTGCCGGTAGCTATACTTTTGGGAAACACCACTATCCTTTTGCCGGCCTGCCATTGGAGAATGGTACCCACGGCGCCCTCTTTCGGGTCCAGACTTGGAATGACCTGGTGGCTTTTCGGATCAAATCTCAGCCTGCCGTAAACACCCATGACATCCGTTTTTTCCAGTTCGGAAACAACCTTGTCGGAATCCAATGCATCGGCACGCTCAATGGCGTCCCTTAGCACATAAACCGCCATGTAACTGCTGGAGCTACCCAGTCCTTCGGGCTCAACACCCCATTTTTTTGCATAGGCATTGTAAAATTTCATGGTCCACGGTGTGGCCTCAGACGGGGCATTGCCGGCGTTGACCACGTTGCAGAGGGTATATTCCCCTTTACCTTCCGTCGCCTTCCAGAAACCCGGTTGTTCGGCAGCCGCCAGGGTAGAACCGAATGGGAGGGCCGGTAGTTTCATGTCATACCACTGTTTCAGCAAAATCGCGCTTTCCGGCATGTCCATCCAGATATTGATAATTTCCGATTTGGTCTTTTTTGCTTTGAGCAATCCCATGGAAAAATCGCTGGCACCGGTAGGATAAATCTCCACTCCGGTCACATTCCAACCCTTTTTAAGGGCCACCTTGTTCATCACCTTTGCCGCACCCCGCGCATGGGACACATCCTGCGCAATAATAAACAAGTTGTTAAACCCATATTTTTCTTTCAGTGCGGTAAAATTCGCAAACATCTCGCCGACAAGCTGTTTGGCTTCACCATGAATACGAAAACAATATTTGTACTTGTCGTATTCTTTAGCCACCAATACGTGGTATTTTGGCGTTAAGACCCCCGTGCTGAGGATTGAGATCCTCTTGTACTTTGATAAAAGGGGCATGGCGGCCAAGGCCGCCTCGGAACGAACCGGTCCGCCCAAGATAAAATCGGCCTTTTTGTCCAAAATCAGCTTTTCCACCGCAAGAAGGGCCTCGCTAACGGGAACGCCGGGCTCCAGATCCCGGGTATCAATGACCTCCACTTTAAAGGGGTGCTTTTTGCCGGCGACATTGACACCCCCCTTGGCGTTAATTTCATCGACAGCCAGTTTTATGCCCCTTTCGGCATCCCAACCATACAAAAAAGCCGTTGAAAGAGGACAACCAAGAATGATGGGTTTTTCAGCAAATGCATAACTCCCCGGCAGTATCAACAGAACCGCCGCAATAATTACCAACAAAACCTTTAGATATCTGGCCTTCATTTCTGTCCCTCCTTTATTCTTTGTCTGTAAGGTTTCAATTAAAAAGATCCGTATAAACCAAGCACACAAATATGCCTTGTTTTCAGACCTTTGGCCTAACATTTGGAAAAAGGACTTTTATATTACCCGGACTCTTCTTGAAGCAGTCCTCTGTCGGATCATGCCTAATATATATGTTTATTCTATCGGAACAGATTCGATTAGATTAAACCTGTAAAAAGAAAGGTAACCAATAAAAATACCTTGAACGGAAATGAACTACCCCGCCGCAAACAGTGTGGTATTATAAAAAAACTGATTGAACACCCAAAAAACCAAAAAGACTCAGCCGAACTCTCAGTTACCGAGCATCCGGAAAAATGACATATGTCATGAATTTTCGCCCTCAAGTGATGTTAATATAGGCGGGAGATCGTTTTTGTGTCAAGTTAAAAACTGGTCAGCCTCTTCGCTTGACATATTCTTTCTTGTGATTACTATTTAAAATGGTCCATTTTTAAATCTTATGGAAAAAAATAAAAAAATGGAAGCGAAAGACTACTACAAAATTTTAGGTGTATCTAAAACATCC
>CAZIXY010000399.1:0-2716 GCA_964543315.1 uncultured Desulfobacteraceae bacterium
CCACACGCTGTCTCGCCCTGTCTTCCATCTCCGGTAGCTTTTCCTCCAGGGGGTAGACAACGACCAGGGCGTCCTCCCACCTGTTTTCACGAAAAAGCTCTTCCAGGTCGGAAAGGGTGCGTCGCAATGACCTTTCAAGGGCCTCCTTTTTCACCGTAACCAAGTCTTCAAGAGACAGGAATTCGTCCTCGTGGCACCCTGTCTCTTCCGACGAGATCTTGACCTTTGCAAGGGTTTCCTTCCAATCCGCAGAAGACATTACATTCCCCTCCAGGCGGTATTAATTGTCGGCTTTCAAATGGTGTCTACGGATTAGCGGGGAAAATTTTCAAAAAAATGACATGTGGAGCAAACGAGACGTGCGGGACCCCGGGCCCTGCCTGGCCGGGCCGCGACCTTGAAAGGAGTTTTGGAGCTTTTGATTCATATTAAAGTGGCAAGAGTTCTAACGGCCTCCCAGATACTACGCACATCTTCCGTTCCCCCCGGGTGGTGATAAGCCACACCTCGTCAGCCGGCCCGATTCCGGCATCCCGCCTTGACCTTCGGATCGATTCTATGTCGGGATGATTCGCGTAAAGATCGACCAGGCCGGGGTTTGTCAGTCCCAGCACTTCCGGAACGATCTGCCAGGTGGCGCCGAATGTGGTGACCAGGATGTTGGGCATGGGAGGTACGGTAAAAAACACCTGGAAACGGGTCAAAAAATCACAAAATCGAGCAAGACCACCGGCAAGAAATACACATCCCGCGTGCGGCCTATCAGGTCCTTGGTAACCACCACACCGTATTCCGCCTCTTGGGAGTAATTTGAAAAGAAATTTTTCATTGCCACCGGGATAGACATTTTTTTCTTGAATTTGACTTCCACGGGAATCAGCCTGGTGCCTTTTCTTATGATGAAATCGATTTCAGACTTGGAAATGGTCCTGTAGTAGAACAATTCCAGGTCCCGTTTCGTGCTCAACTGACCAAACACGAAATTTTCCGCCAGTCTCCCATCCACTAAGTTGAAGTCTGAAAACACCGTGCCCGTGTAATACCTGATTATGCCGGCATCATTGACGAATACCTTGGGCATCTTGCTGAGTTCTTTCCTGATATTCCTGTAGAAGGGCCTCAGTAGTGTGATGATGAAGGTCCCCTCCAAGATATTCAGGTAATTTTCAAGGGTCCTGGAATGGAGCCCCAGGGTGTTTGACACCTCAGACCTGTTCAGGAGTCGGCTCCTCTGATGGCAGAGCAGCCGAGCCAGTGCGTTGAATTTGGACACGTCCCCGATTCTGAAAAACTGCGAGACATCCTTTTCAACGTAGCTCTGGATGATCTCCTTCAAGTATGACTTTTTCCTCTCAATCTCCTTTTCCATGCAGACTTCGGGGTATCCCCCCCAGTTGATGTACTGGACAAAATGATATTCCAGGTCTCTGCCGTAAAGCTCATGGAATTCCTGCAACGGACCCATGTCCCCGGGGATGCTGAATTGTTCCTGGTAAGCGTATTGGCTGGAGAAGTCCAGGTACTCGCTGAATGAAAACCTTTCGAGAGTGAAGTCGATTTTTCTGCCTGTCAAAGGCTCTTTTGTTTTCAACAGGTCCAATGAAGATGAGCCCGTGACAACCAGTTTGAGCTTGTCAGAGGCCATGTCATGAAGTGTCTTGAGAAAGAGAGGGGCCCCGGGCAGATATTGGCACTCGTCGATCAGGCAGTAGAGCCGTTCTTCACCCTGCAAATATTGATCGGAGAGGAATTTCCAGAAAAGTCTTGAGTTCTTGAAGAAAGCGCTGTCCAGTTCCTGGTCGGCTGAAAAGAGAACAGCCTTTTTACCATGTTCCTGCAAATAATCCTTTATTTGATTTATCAGAGTTGTCTTTCCGGTCCTTCTTGCTCCTTTTATTATAATAATTCTTTTATCTTCTAACCACTTTATAACATCGTCGAATATTTTCCTCTTAACAAAACGCACTGAATTGTCCTTTACGCTGACATGATCATGGTACCTGGGGAAGGAGGCAAAGGGTAAATTCTGAACCTTGCGTGTTTATATGGAAAAATTTGAATAGAATTTTAGCACCGCAATGCATAAAATTCAATGAAAAAATAGCATTAGGGACGAGAAAGGCGGAAACCGCGGGGCCGGGGGCAACAGCAAGACATCTTACCCCATCCGCCTTGCCCTGATCAAAGCGCCGATCATTCTCCCGATACGGTTGCACTCATCATCCATGGCGGTAAAATCTTCCTTGCGAAGATAGCCAACCTCGAATGCGATCCGCAATTGGGTCCTCAGCTCTGCCAATGAGCCCTTTGCAATATAGAAGAACCTCACGGCCTCTTTGTCCGTGCCCCTATCATCCCCCTCCGCCAGGTTGCTCGGCACACTCACCGCTGAACGCACAGACACACCCGCGAAAGTGATGGATCATGCTTCCCAGGGGAATGTCCTGAATGCTTTATATGCCAGTCCCCACGGGGTGATCCGTATGAGTACCGATATGGAAGGACTCGTAGAGACCTCCAACAACGTGGCCGTGATCAAAATGGAGAACGGCACCTTTGAGGAGCTGTGCCTGCTCCGCAGCTCGGTGGATACGGCACGGGAGGATCTGAAAAATGTGTTCCGCAGCATTGCCGGACTGGCTGGCGGAGAGGTGACGTTCGACGGGGAATATCCCGGGTGGAAACCGAATATGCAGTCTCCTATCCTCAAGGAGAT
>CAZIXY010000400.1:0-2708 GCA_964543315.1 uncultured Desulfobacteraceae bacterium
TTTATGCGGCATCCTCTTTTAATGTGATGTCCGCAACCTCATCTGCCTCTTCTTCGGCCTTTTCTGATGTTTTTACAGGTTCGGGAAGTGTCCTGGTAGTAGAATCTCCCAGGCTGCTGCTATTGCTGTCAAGTTTGAACTGCGAAACAAGCCCCTGGAGCTGCTGGGCCATTGCTGAAAGCTCTTCTGTTGATGAAGCCATCTCCTCTGCCGCCGATGCCGCCTGCTGGGTTATCTCGTTTACACTCTCAACGGCCTTTGATGTTTGTTTTGCATTTGTCGTCTGTTCCTCGGTGGCCGCACTGATGCTCTGGCTCATTTCATTGATACTCTCAACCGCCTTGGCCATTTCCTTGAATGCATTGACCTGCTGTTCCATTGCACCGGCAAGCGCGTTGATCATATCGGCTGATTTTTGTGCGCCTCCCGTAATCTGTTCCATGGATATCTTCGATTCCTGGGCAAGCTTGACACCTTTTTGAACATTCTCCACACTCTCTTTAATCAAAGATTCTATCTCTTTTGTGGAAGCCGCACTCCGGTCCGCAAGTTTCGATACCTCATCCGCCACAACGGCAAATCCCCTTCCGTGTTCTCCCGCTCTCGCAGCCTCGATAGAGGCGTTCAGTGCGAGAAGGTTTGTCTGGTCTGCAATGTCGGAGATTACATTGATAATCCCGGCTATCTTGTTTGAGCTCTCTGAGATCAGGTTGATTGCATCCACTGCTTTGCCGACAGTTTCGGCACCGTCCTTGGACTGTGCAACTGATTCCGTCGATATTTGAGAGACTTCCTGCAATGTCTTCGTGACTTCATCGATGGATTTTTGAATCTGATCCATACTCGCGGAAGACTCCTCGACCGCTGCAGTTTGCGATTGTGCATGATCAGCCACCTGCTCGACCGAAGCGGTAAGCTCCTCTACAGAGGCACTGGTCTCTTCCAGCGTGGAGGCCTGATTCTGGGCGCCTTCGGCAAGCTGTTGAGCGGTTGCGGAAAGCTCTTCGCTGCTTGAGGCAATCTGTGTAGCTCCGTCCTGAATCTGTAGTGTCATGTCTTTCAGGTTGTCTGCCATCTTGTTTAAAGCGTTCGCTAGCTGTCCGATCTCATCTTTCTGCTTTATATCAAGACGGGCTGTAAGATCGCCGTTAGCAATGGTTTCGGCAAATTCGACTCCCTTTACCACCGGGCCCGTTATCCCGCGTGCGAGGAAGACAGCAAGGAGAATCCCAATAACAATGCCGACGGCCAGGCCGACAATCATTATCATTGAGGCCTGTGATAGTTTGGAGACGGATAGTTTGGATATTTTCTTCATATCGTCCATTCCCGCCTTGGCAGCCTCATCGGAAGCAGTCAGTATATCCTTACCGGCCTTCTCAAAAGATACATTGGCATTGTCCAGTTTGCTCCAGCTCAGAAGAAGGTCGTCCATGGCCGTCTTATACTCATCGGAGGCGGCCTGTGTTGCCGCGAGCAGCTGTTTGCCCGATGCGTCCGATGTCTTGCTCCTGAGTTCCTCCAGCTTTGTATTAATCGTATCAAAGTTTTTCATAGCATCACGGGCAACCGTTATGTCTCTTTCAGCCTGCGCCCTGAAGGTCTCACTCGCAACATCACTCGATAAACTGATCAAATCCGTAAGCAGACCAAGCTTGCTCACCCTCTCGTACAGTGCGCGCGTGTTCCTCGCACCAGACCTTTTTATCTCCTTCGCCAGAAGCTCATTCTCAGCCGCAAGGTATTTGACCAGACCACTAACCAGTATGTCACTCTTCTCGTTGATTACCCCACGGTTCTTCTCTATCCTAACAGTCAAAGATTCAATCTCGTCGGCAAGCTTCTCGTACTCCGCAGCCTTGCCCATGGCTTTATCCGTGCTCTCCCGTAAGACGGTAAGATCCTCATACCTGTTGGCGTGTTCCATTGCTTCGTTGAGACTTTCCTTCATATCACCCAGATATGTTCGTCCTTGCTTCAGGTATTCGTCCTCTCCCGTAAGAGAATACGCCCGCATGTTGTACATGGTCATTAATGAGTTTCTCTCAACATTGTTTGTGCCTTCGACCTGTGGAATAAGCTCTCTGTCGACCCTGTTTGTATGCACCCTGACTCCACGCATCTGGAAAATCGAAACGAATCCGAGTATGCCCATGATCATAATCAGCATACCGAATCCAAATGCCAGCTTGCCCCCAATTTTTACATTTTTAAGCATTTGTGTTTCCTCCCCCTGTAAAAAGAATTGTATTTATTTGACTGAATAGATTATAGTGACCTTTTCATGTATTATTCCTAATTGTTATTAGGAGGTACCCGGGGAATTTTGTTCCCCGGGTGAGAAAATGTTTTTAAGAAAGAAATTGAGGGGAATCTCTTCCTTATCTTAGTTGTAGTTCATCGCCTCTTCCGAATTCCATTAGGATATACCTGTTTTTCAACTTCATTATTTCTTATTTGGTAGTCGGGGAAAGGATTTCAAACACTTTTTGTGAAAGGGATGACGGGGAAATCGGTTTTCTCATGAAGAACTCGTATTCTTTCTTGTTGAGATGCACAACGTCGTCCGGATAACCTGACATGTAGAGGACTTTCATCTCCGGATGGATCGGCAGGAGTTTTTTACTTAATTTATGTCCGTTTACCTTCGGCAGGCCGATATCGGCAAGCAGTAAATCAATCGGTTTTTTATATTTCCGGCATGTTCG
>CAZIXY010000401.1:0-2696 GCA_964543315.1 uncultured Desulfobacteraceae bacterium
GATTTCTTTTATGGGTTGTAGCGTTCCCGTTTCATTGTTTGCCATCATTATACTAACAAGGGCCGTGTCCGGGGAGATGGCCTTTTTCACAGCTTTCGGATCAACCTGACCAAAACGATCCACAGGAAGAATGGTAACTCGGACACCCAATTCCATAAGAAAAAGGGCTGGGTTTAGAATAGCAGGGTGCTCAACCGCGCAGGTGATAACATGGGAGTTTTCTGGGTTCTTGAAATCAATAAGGCCTTTCAAAACCATGTTGTTGGATTCGCTTCCGCCCGATGTGAAGGTGACTTCATCCTTTCGACAACCGAGAAGTTCGGCAACCGATTGCCTTGCCCGGGTAACAGCCTCCCTGGCTCTTTCGCCAATCTGATAATCACTGGACGGATTGCCGAATTCTTCCCTTAAATAAGGCATCATAGCACTCACGGCCTCAGGGTTTACCGGTGTGGTTGCGTTGTGATCCAGATAAATCAAATTATTATATTTATTGTGCATACTGGAATAAAGCTTCGGGCAAATATTCTTCCCTGTTGACGTTTTTTGTAACAGATAACATTGTGCAATATGTTTTTAGACCAAATTTTGTCAATTGACAACAAATTACATTAGTGATAGGTCTAAATTCTGTATATCCCTCCGGATTTACTCTGATCCGCCGAAAAGGGAATCCATACATAGGAAATCAAGCAGCCCTATAGACGACCAATCTTCCGGTGACAAAAGGAGATAGACAATGGTGGGAGATAATGAAAAAAAATTCATCCTTTGGTTCAGTGAAATCGGCATTACTGATGTGCCTCTGGTGGGCGGGAAAAACGCCTCTCTCGGAGAAATGTACCAGAAACTCAAAAGCAAAGGGATCAGGGTCCCGAATGGCTTTGCCATAACCGCCTATGCCTACCGTTACTTCCTGAAATACGCGGGGATTGAAGAGGAAATCAAAAAGATACTCAAGGGCCTGGACACTAGGAATCTCAGTAATCTTATGATGAGAGGACGGGAGATCCGCGAAGTTATTACGCATGCTGAAATCCCCCCGGATCTGACACAGGCAATCTACTCGGCTTATGATAAACTGGCTGCCGAATTCAGCGATCAGGACCTCGCGAATGTTGATGTCGCTATCCGGTCATCGGCTACGGCTGAAGACTTGCCGGACGCCTCATTTGCAGGCCAGCAAGATACATTTCTGAATATCCAGGGAAGGTTGAGTGTGCTGGATGCCTGCAGGAAATGTTTTGCCAGCCTTTTTACCAACCGGGCCATTTCCTATAGGCATGACAAGGGATTCGGCCAGTTTGACGTGGCCCTTTCAATTGCGGTACAGAAGATGGTCCGAAGCGATTCCGCATATTCCGGTGTCATTTTTTCCATTGATACAGAGACTGGTTTCAAGGACGCCGTTTTCATTACAGCGGCATACGGCCTGGGAGAAAACGTGGTACAGGGAACGGTCAACCCGGATGAGTACTATGTGTTCAAGCCCACGCTCAAGATGGGCAAACGTGCCATCATCAACCGAAAGGCGGGTGACAGGGACATAAAAATGGTTTATTCCATGGAAGACGACGCGACTGTAAAAAATATCGCAACGACTCTGGCCGAACGACACCGTTACGTCCTTGAAGAAGACGAAATCCTTAAGCTTGCAGAATGGGCATGCATTATTGAAGAGCATTACAGCAAGGAGGCCGGATTCCTCAGGCCGATGGATATTGAATGGGCCAAGGATGGTGACGGGGTCAACGTAGGCACCGGAGAACTCTTTATTGTCCAGGCGAGGCCTGAAACCATTCATTCCCAAAAAGACACAAACACCTACGAAAACTACCATCTCCTTGAAAAAGGAGAAATTGTGACCAGCGGGACAGCCGTGGGGACCAAGATAGGGCAAGGGACTGCCAATGTAATCCAATCAACGCTCGAGATGGATCTCTTTAAACCAAAACAGGTCCTTGTAACCAGTATGACCGACCCTGACTGGGAACCGATAATGAAAATTGCCTCAGCAATCGTGACCAATAAAGGTGGGCGAACCTGTCATGCGGCCATCGTATCAAGGGAACTCGGCATTCCATGTGTCATAGGTACAGGCAACGGTGATGAATTAATAAAGACAGGAGATGATGTTACCGTTTCCTGTTGCGAGGGAGAGACAGGATACGTGTACAAGGGACTTATAAAATATGATATAGAGACGATCAACCTGAAAGACATCCCTAAAACAAAAACTAAAATTATGATGAATGTTGGGATACCTGAAAAGTCATTCGCCCAGGGCATGATCCCCAACGATGGGGTCGGGTTGGCCAGGGAGGAATTTATAATAAACTCCCACATCGGCATCCACCCGCTTGCCTTGCTCGACTACGACAAGTTGAGAGAAAAGGCCAAGACCGATCAACAAATAGCCGGCGTTGTTTACAAAATCGACCAGATTACTGCCGTGTACGATGACAAAAGACGATTTTTTATTGATAAGCTTGCTGAGGGTATTAGCAGGATCGCGGCAGGTTTTTATCCCAATGATGTAATCGTCCGCCTTTCCGACTTCAAAACCAATGAATACGCAAATCTGCTGGGCGGATATCTTTATGAACCCAAAGAGAATAATCCAATGATCGGCTGGAGGGGTGCATCGCGCTATTATGATGAAACATTCATGCCGGCATTCGAACTTGAATGCCTTG
>CAZIXY010000402.1:0-2680 GCA_964543315.1 uncultured Desulfobacteraceae bacterium
GCATAATATTTGAGTTCAAAACGCTTTAGATTAGGCCAGCAAGGGACTTTGGGCCGAAGATTTATGCAACGTTAGGGTAGAGACAGCGGCAAGGATGATGACTTCTACCTCAGTTTTCTGCCCCACCTGAATTCCCGGGTGGGTTTTTTAATTTGATGGTCTGCAAGGTCCCGGCCTGGCAGGGTATTTTGTTGTATCGGAGATTTTTTTATTGTTATCCTCCTTCGAGCCGGTTTTGAGCTGCGTCGGGATACCCTCTGCCTGAGGCCAAATAGTATTGCTATGCTTGAGTTTGAATCCGAATCATTCCGCAGTTTTTTCCCTTGACATTTTTCCCTTCTACTATATAATACCATATACGAGTCTTTAAGCACCAAGTATGGTACTAAACCATGGATCCAAAGAAATCAGCGCATGCCCCTGCGGTTGACCGGGCCCTTGATGTAATCGAGCTTATAGTTGCCAGTGAAAAGGAACTCTCGCTGTCGGAGATTATGGAAGAGCTCAATATTCCAAGACAGTCATTGATCAGGATATTAAATACTCTTTGTGACAGGGGAATATTGGACAGGGCAAAACAGAGAGGCTTTTACCGGTTAGGCATGAAGCTCCTGTATTTCGGAAACAGGCTTCAGGATAATATAAAGCTTCGCTCGGTTGCCTGGCCTTTCATGCAGGAATTAGCGGATAAATCCCACAAGAACATTGAGCTGTCCACCTTAGACAGGGATCAACTTGTCTTGATAGAACAGATTGAAGGGACCGAGGGGATTCGCCTTTATACACACATCGGAAGCGCATACCCTTATTTCCATGCGGTCGCTGTTGGAAAGATCTATTTAGCACATATGGACCCGGAAAAAAGGCATAAGGTGTTGGATAAAATTGGTCTTCCTGCTGTTACGGAGCATACCATTACGGATATTAATGAATTAGAAACGGAGCTGTTAAAAGTCAGGAAAGACGGCTATGCCTTTGAGGACCAGGAGTTGAGAAAGGGTGTTCGAAGGATAGTGGCCCCAATCTATGATTTCCGTAATGATTTGGCCGGATGCATCGGCATTGCGGCCACCCTTTTCAGTTTTGAATTGGAAGACAGAGACTATTTGGGGCGGATGGTTGTTGAAACTGCCGGCAAGATTTCAGAGCGGATGGGAAAAAGGCAATGAGACAGTTCTTCTATCCTTCAAGCATAGCGGTCTTTGGTGTGGCGGATAATCCAAGGAATCTGGCAAAGAACATTGTGTTCAATTGTCAGGAGATGGACTTTTCCGGAGAGATTTACCCGGTAGGGAGAGCCCCGGGTAAGGTATATGGGAGAGAGATTATAACCAAACCGGACTCACTGCCCTTGGGAATTGATCTGGCGGTGATCCTGGTTCCGGCCAGGTTTGTTGCAGATACGCTTGAAATCTGCGGCAAAAAAGGCATTCATAACGCCATCATATCCACCGGGGGGTTCGGGGAGTTCAAGGAAAAAAACAACCAGGCCGAGACGGATGTCCTCAATGCGGCACAACGATACGGCATTCGATTCATCGGCCCAAACAGTATTGGGGTTATATGTACCGGTTCAGGGGTCTGTACACCGTTTAACCCCATGCAGCCAAAAAGGTTCAAAAAAGGGAATATAGGTCTTATTGCTCAGAGCGGCGGTGTCACCACGCAGACAGCCTACTACTTCTCAGAAGAACACGTGGGATTTTCGAAGATCATCAGTGCCGGTAATAAGCTGAACCTGGATGAGATCGATTTCCTTGAATATCTTATAGAAGACGATGAGACGGAGCAGATCCATATGTATCTGGAAAGCATTGACGACGGCAGGAGATTTTTTCGCCTGGCCCGGGCTTCAAAAAAGCCCATCGTGATATTCAAGTCCAATGTGACCCGGACCGCATCGGAGGTCGCAAAATCTCATACAGCCGCGCTATCCAATGAGGCACGTATTGTGGATGGAGCCATGAGACAGGCCGGAATCGTCGGTGTGAAGGATATTCACGATATGACGGTTTGTGCAAAGGCGCTGCAACTTCCGCCCTTAAAGGGAAACCGGCTGGCCGTTATCTCTTTATCAGGAGGCTTTGCCGTGATCCTCGGAGATGCCTGTGAACAAAACGGCTTCAGTTGCCCTGCTCTACCGAGAGAACTCTTGGACAAGATTGAGAGTTTCCGCCGCGGCGGCGTCATACGCATGTCAAATCCCATGGATTTCGGCGATGTCCACGAGATCGAGGCCCTGGTATTTACGCTTGAGCATTGTCTGGCCCTTGATTATATAGATGGTCTTGTGCTGTCTTTCATGTATGAACCGGAAATGGCAAGGATGTTCGGCGGGAAAATCGGCAGTCCTGAACAGATGTTGAAATTCACCAGGAATATGTGTGAGGGAACAGGTAAGCCGATTGCGCTCAGCTTTTTCGCGGAGAGACCGTGCATAGAGGAATTTAAGAGGATAAGCACATTCCCGGTATTTAACGGCCCTGTGGAGAGTGTCCGTGCCTTGGGCATGTTGAGGGATTACTGGCGTGGAAGAGAAATGAGAGTTTAAACATATATCAATGAGATCCAAGGAGGCATATATGAATATTATCCAGAAGGCATTGAAGGAAGGGCGCAAAGCCCTTTCCGAATATGAGACCAAGCAGGTCCTGGCGGCTTATCAGATCCCAGTCAGCAG
>CAZIXY010000403.1:0-2654 GCA_964543315.1 uncultured Desulfobacteraceae bacterium
ATCCCTCATCCGCGAATGCATTTGAGAAGATTTGTCTTGGTTCCAATGGCGGAATTGGCGCCTGACCTGATTCATCCTGTGCTCAACAAGTCCATGGCCGAGTTGCTCAATGATTTTTCGGGGGAAGGGCAGGGGGTGATCCCCTTAACGGAGGTATAAATGCGGCTTATTATTCTTGCGCTTCTCGGCTACTTGCTTTACCGTCTGGTACGCGGGCTTTTTCAACAGGGCAAAAGAATCACGAGAACCGAAAATGGTGGGATAGTAGATGAGATGGTGCAGGACCCTGTCTGCAAGACGTATATCCCCCTAAGAGACGCCCAGAGGAGGGTTATAGGCGGCAGGGAATATTTTTTTTGCTCGAAGGAATGTGCCGATAAGTTCGAGTTGGAAGACAAAAGTAAGCAGTAGAAAGGTGGAAGTGAGTACCACTGTGATTACCAGATCCACAATGCCTGTCACTTACCATAAGGGTGCTAAAAGGTGATTGGCGGCGAACTGTTTCAGGTGCCTTAGTGCACTTTAGCTCATTTTAGTCATTTAAATAACAGGGAGGGGTTATGAAGTTTTTTATTGATACGGCAAACATAGAGGAAATTACAAAGGCAAATGAATTGGGTATGGTTGACGGTGTGACGACCAATCCAAGCCTCGTGGCCAAGGAGGGGCGTGAGTTTAAAGGGCTGTTAAAAGAGATATGTGATCTGGTCAATGGTCCCGTGAGCGCCGAAGTCGTCAGCCTGGATACGGAGGGGATGGTCCGCGAGGCCAGAGATCTGGCCGGAATGGCGGATAATATTGTCGTGAAGATACCGCTTATAGAAGAGGGTTTAAAGGCCGTCAAGATGTTGGCAAAGGAGGGAATCAAGACCAATGTGACACTCTGTTTTTCTCCTGTGCAGGCATTGATGGCGGCAAAGGCGGGCGCCGCCTATATAAGTCCGTTTGTGGGAAGGCTGGATGATATAAGCCACAGGGGCATGGAACTGGCGGAACAGATCATCACGATATATGAAAATTACGGTTTTGAAACCGAGGTTATCGTGGCAAGTGTTAGGAACGTCATCCACGTACTGGACGCGGCCCTTATGGGAGCGGATATCGCCACAATTCCGTTTAAGGTGATAAGCCAGTTGATCAGACATCCGCTCACGGACATCGGCTTGGAAAAATTCCTCGCCGACTGGAAAAAGCAGGGTTAGAGATGTCTGGAAGGAGATTGGTCCGGCTTTTTGTTGCGGCTTTTGGTCTCTTGTTGTGGACCGGTTATCCCGTATCGGCGGATGTTTTTCGTTACGTGGACAAGAACGGGGTCTGGCATTTTACAAACATCAAGAATGACAGCCGGTACAAGGTTTACATGCGGACGGCACGAGAGGCGCCGAATGAATATATTGAAAAATACGCCGGTATGATCAGACAGGCATCGAAACGGTTCGGGATAGAGCCCTCTTTGATAAAGGCGGTTATCAAAGCCGAATCCGACTTTAACCACCGGGCGGTTTCCCGCAAGGGCGCACAGGGATTGATGCAATTGATGCCCAGAACTGCGGATCAAATGGATGTGAGCAATCCTTTTAATCCGGAGGAGAACATTTTTGGCGGCACCCAGTACTTGAGTGTCTTGCTGAAGCGTTTTAATAACAATAAACGCCTGGCCTTGGCCGCCTACAACGCGGGACCTGAAAAAGTGGAGTCCTATCGGGGAATACCTCCCTACAAAGAGACAAGGATATTTGTAAAAAGGGTGCTGGATTACTACAGGAGATACAATAAGAGGAGCAGGTGATCTTTTTATTCAAAACGGCTTAAATTGACAGCCAAAAAAGAAGCATGCATGACGAAACAGTATTAACGAGGTATTTATGAAAGAGGGGCCCCAAGAAACCTTAACCAATTTGCCTAATGCCCTGACATTTCTCAGGCTGGCCTGTATTCCTCTTATATTGATATGTCTTATTTTTCCTGGAAAATGGGGCAGCTTTCTGGCCGCGCTTTTTTTTGGAATCGCTTCCATAACGGACATATTGGACGGTTTTTTTGCAAGAAAATATGGTTTGGTGACCGTTTTGGGCAAGTTTCTGGATCCCTTGGCAGATAAGCTCCTTGTTTCCATGACCATGATCATGCTGATCCCATTGGATAGAATCCCGGTGTGGATCGTGATCGTCATTATCGCGCGTGAAATGGCCGTGACAGGCTTGAGGGCAGTGGCGGTTGGTGAAGGGATCGTGATCCAGGCAAGCGTTCTGGGAAAATATAAGACCATCTTTCAATCGGTCGCCCTGGTGGGGCTCTGTCTCCATTACTCATATCTTGGTGTGGACACTCACGCCGTGGGTACCCTATTTCTGTGGGGTGCCTTGATATTGACACTCTGGTCGGGGTGGGAGTATTTTCGACAGTTCAAAGGGGTTTTCTGACCTCCGACTCCCTGACCCTGATGCTTTGACCATCACCTTGTGATGTCTTTGAAACGATGCATGCCTTGGGAGAGACTGTTTTCAAGTTATTACGTTTTTATGATCTCTGCGAACTTTGCGGGCTCGAGCTCACGCAGTGAGCGGGCGAGAGATAAAAAAATCAATGTGATCCGGTTAATCCTGGTGCGCCAGGCAAAGCCTGGTCAATCTTGTGAACTGAAAGGAGTTCAC
>CAZIXY010000404.1:0-2651 GCA_964543315.1 uncultured Desulfobacteraceae bacterium
AGCTGTGACACTGGTATCCTGTAAGCATTTCTGAAATACTCTACAGCGTTCTTTATGGCCTCGACAGCCGCAGGCCAAATATCGATGAATCTTTTCCTCGAGAGCTTCAGAATATCTTTTTTCCGGCATTCCTTTACCAGGAGAATTGAGACCGTCTGAAGTACTACCGAGGCCGGCATGGTTCCATAGTCAACGGTTTCTAAATCGCCCAAGAGCTGATCGAATTCCTCACCAAGATCAAAATTTCGTTTTGAATCAAACGTCTTGGCCACCATGATTTCGAAAACTGTTAAAGGCTTGCCACCTACGTTCAACCGGGTGAATATCTCTGTGGCCACGTCAATCGGTGCTTCCTTTATCAGCACGGCCGAGAATTGATAAGCATTGATTCGATCCTTGTATTTCTGAATTCTGTCCTGAAAAGGTTCATCATAGGATGCCAGCGTCTTAATTTTGCCATATAGAAGGTCGTTCAGTTTAATTACACAGTGCCCATTGGGCTCTGCCGCACTTTTCAAGACGATGGGCTCATCCTTTCTAGCCTCCAAGTCAATGTAGAATTCTGAATAATCCTCTTCACGATCTTCTTTCTTGATTTTCAGCCCCTTCATGCTAGCGAAAAGTGTAGTAAGTCTCTGCTGTCCGTCAAGAACATAATAAATGAAATCCCCTTTAGGGGTGCTGGGAAGATCTACCCCCCCCAAGATTACGTAGAGCTCGAAGCTCGTCCTTCGTCTTCCACAAAATAAACGTGCCGATGGGATAACCTTTGATAATACTATCCAGGAGCTTGGCCGACTTTTCTTTACTCCAGACAAAGTCTCGCTGAAATTGGGGGATCTTGATGTTCCCTTTTTCGATATCATTCATTAAAGAAGAGAATGTTACGGATAAAGGCTCGGGCAAATTCATGTTTTCCTCCAACAAAAAGAGAGGTCACCCATGTTGTGGGCATATAAAAAGCAAAATTGACGCTTCAACCCTTAAAATAGGCTCTTCTTTCCTTATTTTGGATTTACCGTCAACCACTTAGCCTGCTTCGACCCAACCCAACAACCCCACCCAAACCACCCACCTACGTGATCGAGAAATCACCGTGAAAAGCGGGACGGCCTTCAGTAACTCAATAACTGCTCCATAGGTCAGGGGTGGATTTAAGTGAGGAGATTTCACGTAGCCTCTGGCCCCGCCAGTTGCGTGATTCAGTGACGGCCGGAGACTGCAAAAACAAAAGGCACCAGGGCTTGATAACTGCGTTATTTGAATATTGAAGGTCGTCCCCTTTTTTATTGATTTTCCTAAATACTCCAAGATGCGGCCAGATAATATCACCGATTACTCTTCAATGACGAGGGCCCAGATGCGTTTAAGAGGAAGTTCATTCCGAAGCTCCTCGGGGAGCTTATCGTAATTCCTCAAAATAGCCTCTACCATATCATTGGCATCCCATAGGCGCACTGAGAAGAAGCTTAGCTTGGCTTCATTTTCAAGGGCTTTTGTGAATCCTCCCCAGCTCACCAGCAAACCTTGGTCAGCCTTGAAAGTCTGCATCGTGCCTTGCAAGGCTCTAAGGATGTTCACGTCCGAGGATGATTGTGAGGATTTTACCTGAACACACAGCCGAGGTCCTTCCAGCCCAAGAGCTCCCCGTCCTGCTAGGATATCAACACCTCCATCAGGTCCAGGGGATGAAAGCTCTGTAATATACCCTTCAGCCTGGAGGACCGCATTCACAAGCCTAGCCAGATCATGACCCTTAAAATGTGCCTCTAAGTAGGATAGTATTTGATCACGCGCCAGTTGTTCTACATCCATCATTCCTTGCCCTTGTTCTTCTGCCCTTTCATCACCTTTATCCGTTGAGCCCTCCTGTAGCCAAGGATCTTTAGTGCCCTTTAGAACTTCATTTATGCGCTTCTCGGCATTATTGCGTTGAATCTGGCAGACAGTCATGAAGGCGCCAAAAGAATGTAAGAGGTCTTGCCCGAATGCTGTTCGAGGTACATCTTCCTTTATCCATTCCACAGGAATTGTATGATACACATCGCCAATATCCGTCCGATAGCGGTACGATCCCACAACCTTTCCAAACGCTATTTGAGGCTTGCTTCTAAGTGGCATGGCTATTAGATCCCCTTTCCTTATTCGGTGAGCAAAAGCGAACAGTTGCGCAGAAAAATTGTTGAGGCGAGCTTCCGACGAGTCGGGAAAAACCTCTCTTAGCAGCTCAAGAAGTCCCTCCCGGTTATTAATTCTGCTTAGATCTGGCACTTCGATAAATCGAACATATGCAAACCCTTTCTCCAGTGCAAGGCTTTGGTATTGGCCATATTTGTCGCCTCTTACCATCCATAAGCTCATGTTGTAGCCTCCATTCTCTCATCCCTTGAAAATGTTTTCATTGTGCCAGCGTAAGTAATCTGGACCTGGTCTGTATTGCGGTGCCGGAGGGACCCAAATTTCGTGGCCGTGGAATCCCCTGTACGCCTCACCATTGTCGAATTCTTCCTTTAGCCGGTTGCTAACTTCAAAGCGGTAGTCGGTCGTGATTGTAACATAACCGGTGTCAAAAACGCGGTGGATGTCGGATCGCAGTAGCAAGCCATTAGAGACAGAGTGAGGGCCGCTTTCGCTGAAAGGTTTGATATGGG
>CAZIXY010000405.1:0-2650 GCA_964543315.1 uncultured Desulfobacteraceae bacterium
CCCTTTCCAGAGGATTCGGGTCCTCTCCAATTGCCTTGTTTCCCGGAAAAAGGGTAAAGGGTTCCTTCAACCTGGCAACTTGTCCCCCTTCCTGATCAATTGAAAGGAAAATGGGTACACCGTGGTATTTCATGGACATGTCCTGCAAATCACTGCATAACGTGGCCAGCTGAACGGGATCTTGGATGTTCCTGTCGAACAGGATAACCCCACCGAGTCCGTAATCGCGTATAAGCGCTTCCGTGCCGCTGTCCACCTGCGGCCCCGGCATCCCGGCCATAAAAAGCCGTCCTATTTTGGTGTCCAGTTCTTGAAGGTCGAGTATAGAATGCACAGGAGCTGTCTCCTATGTTAAACGGGTCTTTATAATTTTAGTTCTTGGCTCCTCGGATACGTAGATTACCTGGCTCCCTCAAAGCCGGAATCCCGTTAATCGAGTTTTCATTCTTTTTCCTATTGATACTATGCCGTTGACATCCAGGCTAAGGATGTATAATCAGTAGACAATAATTGCAACGAAAAAAGGTGCCCCGTGAAAGCCATGATCCTTGCAGCGGGCCTCGGGACAAGATTGAGGCCCCTCACATCCAACGTACCTAAAGCGCTTGTGCCGGTCGGAAACAGGCCGGTCATTGAAAGGGTCATAGAATATCTTAAGACCCAGGGCGTAACCGAAATTGTCGTAAACGCCCACCATCACCACGGTCAAATCGTCAAACACCTCAAGAACGCACGCCTAGGAGCGGAAATCGAGGTCCGGGTGGAACCGAAAATTCTCGGCACAGGAGGGGGAATCAAAAACACCGAGGATTTCTGGAGTAATGAACCTTTCTTTGTAATAAATGCGGATATCCTTACGGATATTAATCTGGCCGAAGCCTACAGGGCACACAAAAAAGACGGTAATCTGGTAACATTGGTGCTGCATGACCATGAGCCTTTTAACCAGATCCGAATCGATGACGGCCTGAACATCACCGATATCGCCCGGGAAAACCAGACCGGCTGGCTGGCCTTTACCGGCATACATATCATGGAACCTGAGCTTCTTTCCCATATCGCAAGGGGAGTTTACTCCAATATTATCGATTGTTACCTCGAACTGATAAAGACCGGCGAGCCGCTCCGCGCCCACATTTCCGAGGGCCACCTATGGCGGGACATAGGCAGTGTTGAAAGCTACAGACTCGCCAATAAAGAGGCCCTGGAAGGGCAACTGTCTCTGGTAGCTCCCGGTTGTCGCATAGAAGCTTCGTCAAGGTTGGTGGACTGGGCGGTCGTTGGTCCGAAAGCGATCATTGAACGGGACGTGGAAATCGCAAGGTCCATTATCTGGGAAAATGTCAAAATCAAAAAGGGCATAAAAATTATAGACAGCATTGTAACCGCCTCAAGGGAGGTTCGGTCCGATCTGATTAGCAGGATTTTTTAATTTTTTCATCTTACGTGACGCTTTGTGCAGTGACCTTTCGATTTTGATACCCCGATGCACGTTAAAGTGGAAAGGATGCGCGCAGACGAGTAGTTTTCATGCAAAATGAAATAAAAAAATTCATTCTTGATTATTTAAAAAATAAGAAGCAGAAAACGGGAGACATAGTTTTTGAAACCCTTCCGGGCGACGGGTCAACACGGCTTTTCCGGCGTATGACGAGTTCCGCAACGGAATCCTCTCTCATAGTCATGGCCAACCCTCCCTCAGATAAAGCCGCACAAAGGGAAAATCAGGCCTACGTGAAAATCGGAAAACATCTCCACCGGAAAGGAGTCCCGGTACCGGAAATTTTCCACTATGATCTTGAACGCGGCCTTTTCATCCTGAAGGACATGGGTCGTGACAACCTTCAGCATACAGTAACCTCGAGCAGAGAGACGCTCCCCTTGTATTATAAGGTACTTGAGCATCTTTTCCGCATGCAGGTTGACGGGGCTACCGGTTTTGATACCGGATGGTGCTGCCAGAAACCAAAATACGATCAAACGGTTATGCGCAGGTACGAGACGGACTATTTCAAGACAGCATTTCTCTCCGGATTTCTCGGTCTCAAGACAAAATGGCCTGAACTGGAAACACCGTTCAACCACCTTTCTGAAATGGCATCCACGGCTAAAGGCACCTTCTTTCTCCACCGCGATTTTCAATCAAGAAACATACTTGTCTCCGAAGGTCGTATCGGCATCATAGATTGGCAGGGTGGACGGCTGGGTCCACTGGGCTATGACCTTGCATCCCTCATTATCGATCCTTATGTAGATCTGCCTGCTGAGGATAAGGAAAAAGTCTATGACAGATACCTCTCCCTAATCAGGGAGGAAAATGACGAATGGCTTCAATCTTTCGAGAGGTCGTTCCCTTACCTGGCGATACTGAGAAATCTCCAGATCCTCGGGGCCTTTTCGTATCTTTCGAAAGTTAAAGGGAAAAAGTACTTTGAGGCATATATACCGGCAGCCGTAAAAACGCTGCATGATTCGCTCCGCAGATTGAACGATCCGAAACTCGTCCCTCTGAGGTCTATTATAGCCGACATGGAACCTTTCGGAAAATATCTCGACAGGGTCCGTTCCGGTAGTTAAAATAAACGAGGTAACAAGATTGACGGACTCGTAAAAAGTCCGTCAACAGGCCGAGGGCGGGTAAGCCCCGGCC
>CAZIXY010000406.1:0-2636 GCA_964543315.1 uncultured Desulfobacteraceae bacterium
CTGAAAGATAGAGTGGCTGGACATATAAAATTGACTGTTCAACAGGAATAACAAAGAGAGACGGGAGTATGCTTCTGCCGAAAGGATTGGGATATTTCCTTCATCACGGACAAACGCCGAAACCAGGACATCAATCATTGTTATTGCTAATCAAAAAGGTGGCTGCGGCAAGACCACTACCTGCATCAATCTATCTACCGCTTTGGCCAAAATGGGTCTGAAAGTTTTGATAATAGATTTGGATGCTCAAGCACAGGCATCACTGGGTGTCGGCATTAATACAGATGAACTCAAATATTCAATCTATGATGTCATGGTTAAAAACCTTGAACTTCAAAGTGTTATTGTGCCCACTAATATTCAAAACCTGGATATTGCTCCGGCTTCGTCAATTCTTACCGGTGCTCAGCTTGAAATGGCAAACCTGTTAGGCAGAGAGTGGATTCTAAGGACATCTATTTATAAAATGATAAACACGGGGACTAAAAACTACGACTACATCATTATGGATTGCTCTCCCTCGCTTAATCTTACGACTATAAATGGATTAGCGTCTGCACAATTTATCCTTATCCCCGCTCAAACCCATTATTTTTCCCTCGAAGGAATGAAAGAGCTTTTATCTACAATAAAGATTGTAAAAGAGCGGCTGAATCCACAGTTGCAGATACTCGGTATCCTGCCGACCTTATATGATGTCCGAACAAGGATTAGCAGAGAAATCCTTAACCAGATGAGGAAACATTTCGGAGATAAGGTGTTCAAGACGACGATTCATACCAATATAAAACTGGTCGAGGCCCAGGTCCATCAACAATCCATATATGAATTTGCCCCTAACTCAAATGGCGTCAGGGATTATCTTGCCTTGAGTGAAGAGGTGGTAGCACGAACCAGCCAGGAGTTTAGTGTGGTAAACGAAAAAGCAGATAGAATTGAAGATGTAACCCAAGACCCTACATTGAGTAAGGCTTGATATGGCTGATGGTAAACACAAAGATATTGTAGAAGAAGTATTTAGCAAATCGAAGAAAGCCGACGACAGGGTCTCTGCCCTTTTTACACGCCTTAAACACTCTCCACAGGTTTCAGTAGAAAAACGGGAAAATAGTCTTTCCGACCTGAAGGATTCGCCTGCGGCAAAAGATATAGGCCCTTTGGGCAACAAGCCGTTTCAATCGGCCAAACGTGCCAAGTATGAGTTTGGCTCTAAAAGGATAATTAAAAATAAAGAGTTGACCTTTCAGGTCAGGACGGTTGTGGTTGCAGGATTGGTAGCGGTTCTATTTGTTTTGGCATTTCTCGTGGGCGGAAATATTAGTCAACATGGAAATGATTCGACAAAAATGCTGCCGCCAAAACAATATGTAAACCGTAGCGAAATAGTTAGCCCATTGGAAAAACAGCCTTTGCTCAATGTCCAGCCTGAATCTGTCTCCGCAGATATTAATAAAAACAGTATGCCTTTGTATCGGCAACATGTTATTAACTGGGGTCGTTTGTTGGGCCAAATCAGTGCTGCAATACCAAAAACAGTCCAGCTAAGTGTTCTTGAAAGTGGTGACAGCTCACAGTTGTTTCTGGAGGGCAGGGCCTTGTCGGCTGATGCACTTCACGATTTTGCCGATGCGCTTAGTACCAACGGGCAAGTCAAATCAGCAGAACTTACCCAAACCCGCATAGGGAAGTGGAAATCACAGGACTTGTTAAAATTTTCTATCAGTTGCTGTCTGGTTTCGGACACAAAGACGCCTGGTAGTATCGAGGGTGATTATAACAAATCCGCCTTTGACAGCGGCAAATTATTTACCACAACCGGAGCTGAGAAATTCTTTGCCGGCGTGCAACCGGTTTCAGAACAGGCGGGCTGTAGGGTCAAGTCATTCCTTCTGTCGCCGAAGGATGCGGTTTTCGAAGATAAAAAAACAAGCGGTCGCATCACCAAAAAACACGCGGCTTTAACGATTCTGGGTGGTTATCAAAATATTTTGAAGGCGGTTGAAAAACTGCAAAATCGTCCGCAGGGTGTTTGGTTTGACTCTGTAAGTATCCAGGAGGGTGGTGAAACCGGCCCCTTGGAGTGCAGCGTGGGTATTTCAGTCTATGTAGCTGAAGGTGTCGGTTGAAAGAATTAATAGAAACACCATTGCTATAGTATGCGTTGTGCACTGCTGTTTCGTCAAATTGGAAACCATTCCCATCCCGACACACGACATCGTGACGAGGCTGTCACCCTACCTTAAAATATTATGAGGGGCTTTCCGGCGGGTGGTAGGGTATGCTTTGCATACCGTTTTATTGACATGGTGTGGCATACCCTACCATAAACCGATTACCAATTACCATTCATTTGATGAGTTTGGCCAGTTCTTTGAATTTTTCGTGTTTTGCAGTTCTCAGCAGTTCGAACAGGGCCATTTCGGTAGAGCTTAGGATTACGCCTTCGGCCCCCATTCTTCTTAGGGCGATTTCCTTATTGGCCGGCGTGCGGGATGAAATTGCGTCGGCGATGACGTGGACCTGGTAATCCTTATCCAGAAGGTCTGCCGCCGTCTGGTGGATGCAGACGTGGGCCTCTATGCCGCACAGTATGACCTGCTTCGGCCTTAGTTCTTTCAATTTGTTGTTGAATTCGT
>CAZIXY010000407.1:0-2631 GCA_964543315.1 uncultured Desulfobacteraceae bacterium
CGCAGCCCGCGAATCAGGCCGCCGCACAAATTGGAGGAGACTTGATCCGGAAGAGGCAACCTTTCCAAAAGACCCATGCCTCTGCCTGACCGGCGGCCGGGAGGCTTGGAATCGAAAAAAAGATTGCTTCAGCCTTTCTATCCGTAAACTCCATGTCTAAACAGTTTCGCGGCACGCATTAGCCGGATGAACAGAAAAATACTTGGTGGGGTAAAAAATGATGGTTTGGTAAAGAGCAACAAAGGGTGACATTTCAATTGTGGGGAATATGATATGGAATCCATCAGAATCCTTGTCGCCGAAGACGACCCCAAGATCCTCACGGGACTTGTCGATATGCTTGATAGCGAGGGCTACCGGGCCGTACCTGCGATTGACGGGGAAGAGGCCCTGAAGCTTTTTGAGAGCAGGGAATTCGATCTTGTGCTCCTGGATATCATGATGCCCGGCAAAAGCGGCTATGATGTCTGCAGGACTATCCGTTCGCAAGATGAGGATGTGCCTATAATAATGCTCACTGCGAAAGGGGAGGAGATTGATAAGGTCGTGGGGCTGCAACTCGGTGCGGACGATTATGTAACCAAACCCTTTGGCGTCAAAGAACTTCTCGCGAGAATCGCGGCAGTCCTTCGGCGAAGCCGTCGAAATGTGAGACAAGCATCGGAAGAGGAGAAGGCGCCCGACCGTTTTGATTTCGGGGGTTCGGAAATCGACGGACTTCAATACAGGGTCAGGAAAGGTGGGCGGACTTTTGATATTTCAGACAGGGAACTGAGGCTCCTTCAATTTTTCCATGCGCATCCCAACGAGGTGTTGAGCAGGGACAGGCTTTTGAACGCCGTGTGGGGGATGGATTACTTCGGCACAACGCGTACCGTAGATCAGCATATGGCACAATTGAGAAAAAAAATTGAACCTGATCCAAATAATCCTTCTGTTATAACGACCGTACACGGTGTGGGATACAGGTACGAGAGAAGTCAGGAGCCGGGAGGCGGAAGTCAGAAGTCAGATTAAGGCGTACTTTGTGTGTGGATTACAATAGAGTGGAGTCAGACATCATGGCAGACAGCAATTGGCACGAGGCACGAATTCGGGTACGGTACAAGGATACGGACCGTATGGGAGTGGTGTATTATGGGAATTACCTGACATTTTTCGAGGTGGGCCGTGCCGAGCTCATGCGTGACCTGGGATTTCCCTATGCCGAGATAGAAGCGGACGGATATATGCTGGTTGTCACGGAGGCGAAAGCAAAGTACCACGCCAATGTGGGTTATGATTCGGAAGTCACTGTAAAGACGAAGATTGCCAGGGTGAAGAACGCAAGTATACGCTTCAACTACGAAGTCGTCGATGAGGCGGACAAGCTGCTCGTAAGCGGACATACTGTCCATGCCTGCCTTAACTCGGACCTCAAACCCGTGAGAATCCCGCCCGACTTGAAAAAAGTCGTCGAGAAAAACGTCATATCAGAAAACCCCTGAATTTAAAGGTAATTCCGCGGAGCACTTTAGGATTGTAAGGAGAAAAAAATGAGCGTATTCGGCCTTCATCAGCCTTGGGCAGGCAATAATCCGAGTAGTAAATGTTCTAAGCATGTATTTAATTAAGGTGAAATAGATGTATCAAGTTGAAATATTAAAAGATCTGTTTTTTATAGAAAGAGGATATCTAAACAGCAACCACTTTGTTTATCGATCAAAAGCTCCGGTCCTCATTGATACAGGTTATGTTGCCGATTTTAATGAAACGGCAGGGCTGTTAAAGAAATTGGGAATAAGCATTTCCGATGTTTCCTTAATTATCAATACCCACACCCATTGTGATCACATAGGTGGTAATAAGGCTATTCAAGAGGCGTCCGGGTGCGACATCGCATTACACGAGGTTGGGAAGTACTTCATTGAAAGCCGCGATGATTGGTCAACCTGGTGGAGATACTATAGCCAGAAAGCTGATTTTTTTAATTGCACACAAAGTCTGGAAGACGGCCAAATGATCGGTGTGGGGCCTTATGAATTTCAGGTCATTTATACACCCGGCCATGCTTCAGACGGAATTGTGCTTTACAACAGAAAAGAAAAGATCCTTATATCTTCTGATACGCTCTGGGAAGACGATATGGCAGTAATAACAATGCGTGTTGAAGGGAGCAGGGCCCTTTTTGACATGCAGGAATCCCTTCAAAAACTTGAATCCCTTGATGTGGAAATGGTATATCCCGGACACGGTCGTCCGTTTTCTGATATTAAAAAGGCTTTATCAATAAGCAGAGAAAAAGTTGAAGGGTATTTTAAACGCCCGGAGGAAATTGGTGATGATCTAATAAAAAAAATTATGATCTATACGCTTTTGATGAAAAGGGCCATTGGTGAAAATGCGCTTTTCCCATACCTCATGGATACGTATTGGTTTCGGGAAACGATTGATCTTTATTTCAACGGTGAATACGAATTGAAGTATAACGAGATTTTAGAGACTTTCCGTAAAAGGGGGATTGTCCGGAGAAAAAATGGGAACCTGTTTACCATTGTAAAGACTTGATAGTTTGGAGCTTTGATAAAGACCAGGCCGGGAGTCTCGGGACCGAATAAAAGGTCTCAGAGCGATACCTAATATACTGAGAAA
>CAZIXY010000408.1:0-2616 GCA_964543315.1 uncultured Desulfobacteraceae bacterium
AACCATTTTTGAGAAAAAGAGTCCCGATCCATATACCGAAAATCAGACCGGCCAGAGCTAAGATCGCGTTTCCATCCCCACCGGCAAGACGTAACAGGGCTCGCCACGGGCATCCTAAAAAGACTAAGGCCCCAATCATGGCAAACGCACCTAATATAAACCTTACTATTGGAGCAGAACCTGCACGGGGCCGGAATTCCTTAAAAAGACAGGCCGCAATAAGTGAGCCCAAGACAAACCCGATGATTTCGGGTCGCATATACTGCACCACGGCAGCACGGTGTATGCCGATTGCCCCTGCGATATCCCTCTCAAAGCAGGCTACGCATATGCCCATGTTTCCCGGGTTGCCCAGTTTTTGTAAGAGGGCAGCAAGTATTCCGATAAATGCCCCCACACTGATAATTCCCCAGCGGGTTGCAAAAAGATTTTTTGGTGTCGCCATACAAAACCTCCTGTTTTTCAATTTTTTTTGAACGTACGCATTAATGTGCGACTCTTTTATTTCTGTTTTAACAGCCAAGCAATGTTTAAAGGCAGATGAATCAGGCTAAACAGATTAGAAATGATAACAACAAAAGGATGGGATATGATTTTTCGGCCTGACCCTGCCTACCGAACCCGGGTAGAATTATTTATCATGCGTCAGGTAAAGCCGAAAAATTGGTGCATGTATGAACTCCTGATGGGAATAATATGACTATTGATGGAAACTCAGGATGTGAAGGATAGAAAGGATATTTCGATTTGTCAATCTGGAAATTCCGATATCAAAAGCGGCTTGGATAGGAAAAGCCGATGTAATATAAACCAAGGATTTTTTTATTGACAGACTATTCCAATTTAGAATACTCTATTATAAAATATTCATTTAAGGAATATTTCCATGATGAAAACTAAGCCATCCACTGAATATGCCTTGCTGGGAGCACTGATGTCCGGGCCAAGACACGGGTATGAGATCATGCAATTCTTAGACACTGCGCTTGGATCAACCTGGCATGTGGGCACCAGCCAGCTTTATGTGCTCCTTAAAAGGCTTGAGAGGGATAACCTGCTCCGCTCAGACGTGGAGATTCAGGACACCCGTCCTTCAAAACGGATATTTTCCCTGACATCCGGCGGCAAAAAGGTTTTCATGGATTGGCTCAAAAGCCCAACGGAACACGTTCGGGATCTCCGCATTGAATTTTTAGCTAAGCTTTTTTTCTTTGATCTGCTTTCTTTAAAGGGAGGTAACGAATTGATAAAGGCCCAGGTTCAGGTCCTGAAACAGATGAAGGAAAGGATCCGGCAAAAGCAAGAAAAAGAAAAGGAACCTTTCAGCAAGCTGGCTTTTGGGTTCAAAATGATAACGGTGGAAGCCTATATTCAATGGCTTGTCGAACAGGCAACTCCCTTTATCCAGGATTCATTCGGTGGTCGCATAGAATAAATATAAAAAGAAAGGTTAATAATGAGGGCTGATCTTTATGCTGAGCTAAAGCTACGCGTAATCCAATTGCTGGAGGGGAAAGACCTACTTGCAGAGCGGGTGCGGATACGGGCCAGACCCCTGAGCGTTGAAGAGGCTATCGGCAACCCTGAAGCCGGTGATTTTCCGCTACAAAAGGGCGTGGAAAAACTCATGCAGGCAGAGTTTATGAATGCCGTAGGACAGGCCTATACCGACCAGTATGGAGACTATGAAGGCACTCTTGAGGAGGTCTTTCAAATGGCCCTTAATAATAACTACAGAAGGGCGATTTTGGTTGCTACATTAAATGCAGTATTGCGCTATTTACACCGGATTGACAGAACCGTTCACTGCCACGACCAGGAGCCCAACAAATGCGCCGAAGAGCTTGTCCGGTATCTGAAAGAACATTATGGCAGTGTAAAGATAGCCCAGGTGGGATTCCAGCCCCGAATGGTGGAATGCCTGGCACCGGAATTCCCGCTACGAGTTCTGGATATGGATCCTGACAATATCGGCAGCAAAAAGTTTAATGTCACAATTGAGGACCCTGAGAATACGGAAGATGCTATTTCTTGGGCCGATTTACTGCTCGTGACCGGCACTACACTGGTAAACTCCACCATAGAACCTTTTTTAGGGAATAAACCCGTTATCTTTTATGGGACCACCATAGCAGGTGCCGCTCACCTCATGGGCTGGGAGCAATTTTGTGCCTGTTCCGGATAGGAGGTTATACATTGGCTAATAAATACAAATCTTCAGCAACTGTCATTCCTATTGACCAGGCCGTTGGAAAGGTCATCGCGCATGATATCACTGAAATCCGGCCCGGCCAGTTCAAGGGCCCTGCCTTTAAAAAAGGGCATGTAGTTCAAAAAAAGGACCTGCCGCACTTGAGGCGCCTGGGCAAGGAAAACCTGTTTGCCTTAAACATCGGCCCGAACGAACTCCATGAAGACGAAGCAGCGATCAAGCTCGCCGACGCATTGGCCGGGACAGGAGTGATAGTGGAAGGGCCTCCGTCCGAAGGAAAAATTTCGTTAAAATCAGAGTATAGAGGGCTTCTAAAGGTGAATATTGAGGCCCTGACGGAACTCTGCCTTATTCCTGAGATATGCTGTGCCTCCCGGCATAGTAATACCCTCGTGGAAAAAATG
>CAZIXY010000409.1:0-2605 GCA_964543315.1 uncultured Desulfobacteraceae bacterium
TACGCTCCTCGCAATGACGTGTTGTTTGCAATGTTATTTTGGAATCATACCACTATTCACGAAAGTCAATCGTATCAATTTCCACCTGAGGGTAACTTCCGTCAATCTCTTTTTGAACTTGAATGGTTTTTTGGACGGCTGTGGCAATCCTGCAATAGTGTTTGATATCGTCCGTTGAAAGGGTTCTTCCTTTTCGGTCCTTGAGCCATTTGTGACAAACCTGATATCCGCCGATTTGATACTCCCACACCTCGCTTGAGATTCCTTCAAAATACTGCTTCTGATTGAAATAGACCCGTCTTTCGGCTTTATCATATCTTACAGTCTCGACAGGCCCACCACCTTTTCCCTGAAATTTGGCAGTAGGTGGATTCAGGCCTGGCGATTGAAGCAGGTGTAACTCGACGAGTTTTTCCCCGTAGGCGGCCATATTGGAGAATAATTTTGGATTTTTCGTGAAAGGAATCCTCGGGAAGTCGGACCTGAGGAACTCGGCATATTTTGCGCGGTAAACGTTTGAATACAGGATAGCATAAACATAAAAGAAAATTTCTTCAGGTGATGGCGCCTTTCCAAAATTTTTACTTAAAATTTCCATTATGTTAGGCGACAGATTCGGAGTCTTTGAACCATATTGCGCCGGCGGTTCAAAGAGCATCAAGGAACTGCCGGAGGACCTTTCTCGGGGGTTGTCTTTTTTATCATAAAGATAGAGGGGGAAATTTACATTGCCCCCGCGATAAAACAAATTCAAATCCTCAATGCATTGTGAGCAAAAAACAATATTCCAAAGTTTATCTATACCAACAACTTGTCCAGCCCTTCCGACACATAAAGAAAGGTTCTCCTTCAACATATGCCGCATGACTTCTTTGCGTGAACGTTCAATTACAGCATCGTGATAGCAAACCCATTGGATATCAAATGGTCGATATAAAATTTTCGTTATTGAGTCTTCCCATTTTTCATCCTTCCTTATTTCTTCTCGTGCATTTTTTAACTTCCAATTTGATTTATCCTTCAATCTAAATGTTTGCCTGACGATATCATCGGGCATTTTTTCATCGCAAAACATTTTAATGCGCCGTTTAAGGACATTTTTATCAAAGTCTATTACGAAATTGTCCCTTGAAGTGACTATCCCAACACTATTTACGGGGAAAATTTCGGTTATCTTTGGAAACCTTTCATATACTTCCAGAAGCCTTTCGTCCCTTGGGATGAAAAAATAGGATTCGGATTTAGGGTGCAACCTTTTCCATTTGGTTTTTTTGATGTCGTTTTTCTGGAGCCATCCATATTTTTTGTCTCGCAGTCCCCATCTCTCCGAATGATATACCCTGCATCCTTTGTTTCCTCGCTTTTTTACAAACAGGGCGATAGCGACACCCTGCCGGATGTCGAAGACATTTTCGTCTTTTGAACCATCAGTACATTTCTCTTTCTTTAAGCTGTTACCGTGCAGATCCAGGATGTATATCTCGTTGAAGCTTTTTATCAGCGACTGACGCATTCCCCTGAAGGTTGGATTATCCAGGTAGCTGTGATTGGTGATAAATCCCAAAACGCCTTCTCCAGTCTGGTCGATCTTCCATTGGGCAAAGCGGATGAACTTTACATAGTCGTCCTGTAGCCATTTAGGGTTCTTTTCTTTAAGCCATTTTCCATCTATGATCTTGTAATACTCTATGAGTTCGCCAATCCAGGTTTTCTGCTTCTTTGTTGTTTCTCGCCTCGCTTCTTTGGTTTGAGGGATCAGCTTATACCCGGACCCGTCCTTTTGAATGTGATAATGGGAGGTATATCGCTCTCCCTTTTTGAAGCGCACTTCTTTTTCGCTTTTGTTTGCCGACATCCCGGAATAGGGTGGATTGCCCAGTATTACAAGGATAGGTTGCTCTTTTTTGACTTTGCCCGCAAGATGAGACTCTTCAGAAAGCGAGGCCATGCCTGGAAAATCGGTTTGCTCAAGCTCTTCCATCTCCAAAGTGTTTGTAAGAAAGAGCTTAAACCTGTCATCCTTTTGAAACGAATAACCTAATTCTTCCAAGAGAAAGGACATCTTCAAATGGCCGACTGCATAAGGCGACATCATCAATTCAAAGGCGTAGAAATTCTCAAGAGTATATTCTTTGATGAAATTTTCTTTTCCTCCTTCGCCGTAATTTGACACAAATTCTTTCACTGCCAGCTTTGCTGCCTCGGCCAGGAAAGTGAGGGTACCGGCAGCAGGGTCCAATACAGTCACAGTTTCACTGGCGAACCCATCGGACCTCTTAAATTGCTCTTTCAGAATTGTGTGAAGTGAACGAACGATATAGTTTACAACCGGCTCCGGAGTATAATAAACGCCCCTTTTTTCTCTGGTTTCGGGATCGTATTCCGCTAAAAAGGTCTCATAGAAATGGACGATGGGATCTTTTCCTTTGCCTTCATGGAAATAGGCGTGAAGTATTTTCTTCACGTCACTTACTGCCAGGACTTCGGAAATGTCGTCTACAATCCACTCCATCTGTTGGGGCAGGTCTTCTAAGGAAACGAACTTGAAGACATCTCTCAAAATCCCTATTGTTCGTGGGATATGGTCGTAGGCCAATTTTCTGTT
>CAZIXY010000410.1:0-2584 GCA_964543315.1 uncultured Desulfobacteraceae bacterium
CCTCCCTTCCCATTGTCTTTTCTGGGATGAACGGGCAGCCTGAGGATTATGATAAAGTGGTTCGTTTCATAGACTCCAGATCCCGGCCAGGTCATAACATTACGGGGGTATATGAAAAGCTTCATATCGCAGATGCCTTCAGGGTCCATTGCAGGCTTTTTCCTGGGGTCAAAAAAGTGAGGATCATTTTGGACACTTCTCCTACTGGCAGAGCTATCCATAAACAGATTAATCTGGAGTTGGCAAGAGAATCAGTACCATGCGCATGGGATATCAGGATTGTGAGGAGCTGGGAAGCCTATCAAGAGCAGATACGCCTGGCAAATAGGTCTCCGGAGATCGGGGCCATATATCCCGTTGCCCTTCTTCTAAAAGACAGTGCGGGAAGAACCTATACCGCACCTGAAATATTTGCATGGACCGTGAAAAACTCCCAGAGACCCGAGATAGCAGTCAATTATGCCTTCACACGGTTGGGGCTGTTTGGAGGGGCGGCGGTAGATTTCTTTGCTATGGGGCATCAGGCTGGGAAGATGGTGGCAGCAATCCTTAAGGGAGAAAGCGCAGGTAATATAGCGATAGAAGATGCGGAAAAATATGCCCTGGTCTTCAATCTCAAAAGGGCCAGGCAGCTAGGAATCAAGATACCCTCTGATGTTTTAATGGCTGCAGATGATATCATAACGGCAGATAAATAAGATGGGAAAGGTATTTATGGCTTCGGCGAAAAAATTTTCACGATTCCTGATTTGGACCTTGATAGTATTTGAGGCGGCTTCCCTTGCGCTCGTGCTAGGAATCCTCTACACCCTGCTTAGCAGCAGCATGGAGAAGGATTTTCGCCATCAAGTTGAGGTTAGGCAGGTTGAAACCAGTATGGCGCTTCATGATCGCATCAGTCTTTTGAGGTCCCAGCTCCATGATATCAGTCTTAGCAATACCATAAGGGTGAGCCTTATGTTGGGGGTGAGGAACCAAATTCTTGAAACCATGAAGGCAAAATACCCTTCTTCCAATGGAGCGTTTTTCTTTGTTTGGGAAAAAGGACGCTCTGAATTTATCCCCCGGCTTCCGAAACAGTTCTCCCCCCTAAAACTCAAGCTTTTGGAGTTGGAGGAAGATCCCATTGACAAAGGAATAGTATTCGAACGCATGGGAAATGGACACTATATCTGTCTATTTTCTGTCCCAATCAAAAGGAGAACCGAGCTTTTGGGCAGGGCCTATCTTATTTATGATTTCTCATCCGATCTTGCCTTCTGGCTACATATGGATGTTTATCCACATTCCAACCTACTTATTCTCGAAGGAAACCGTCTTTTGAATCCTCGTACCGGCCAGCAGGAAGCACTCTTGACCGATTCCGATATTTCCAGGGCCGATATAATTCCTGGGAAATTTTTTGTCCCATTAAAAGGTTTCCCAGGTCTTTTCTATTGCGCATCATCGGCGCCCCTTCAGCGGGGTAAAATGAATCTTCTCTTAATTCTCCTTTCTTTGTGCGTGGGCGTGTTTTTCCTAACGATGTTGGTTGCATTCATAATTGTTCGAAGGGTGAGTCGTCCTCTTGAACAGATCTCAGACCAGGCACTGGAAATAGCAAAGAACCCTGTCAAACCCTCCATTGATGAAAAGCAAATCCGTTACTTGGAGTTTCGCAAGTTGGTACAAGGATTCAATGAGGTGCTCAAGGCCCTTGTCCAGGCAAAGGAAAGACTAAAGCAAAAGGCTGAAGAGAAACTCAGGGAAAGTGAGGAACGGTATCGCAAGACATTCGATGCCTCCCCTTACTCCATTACCATTTCAAGGTTGAGCGATTCCCGTTTCTTGGAAGTTAATGAGGCCTTTTGCAAGATGACCGGTTATAGCAAGGAAGAGGTGATCGGAAAGACATCCTTTGATCTGAATCTTTATATTAGTACAGCAGACAGGAACAGGCTGTTGGATGCTCTCAAAACAGATGGTGAAGTAACCAATTTGGAGACGCAGTTCCGCAAGAAAAATGGGGAGGTAATAATTGGGCTTTTTTCAGCAAGGACGCTTCAATATGAAGGCCATGAGTGCATGGTTGCATTGGTTGCTGATATCACGGAACGCAAGGAGGCGGAAAAAGAAAGGGAGCGTCTTGAGGCCCAACTACGTCAGGCCCAGAAAATGGAGGCCATCGGAACCCTGGCAGGCGGAATTGCACATGATTTCAGAAACATCCTTCAAGCTATAATGGGATATTCTGAGATCCTTATGCTTGATTTGGATGAGGCCGGTGTGGGGCAGGAAGAGGTCAGGGAAATACGGAGAGCGGCAGAAAGGGCCTCTGAACTCACCCAGCAACTTCTCACGTTCGGTCGAAAGGTTGAAAGCAAGTTGAGGCCAGTGGACCTCAACCATGAAATAAGACAGGCACATAAGCTTCTTGAGAGGATTCTGCCTAAGACAATATCTATTCAGCTTAATGTGGACAAGGATATCGAGAAGATAAATGCTGATCCTGCCCAGATTGAACAGGTATTATTGAATTTGGCCATAAATGCTAGGGATGCCATGCCAGATGGTGGCAGGCTTATCATCGAGACAGGGGCCGTGA
>CAZIXY010000411.1:0-2571 GCA_964543315.1 uncultured Desulfobacteraceae bacterium
CTACTGTGTCCGGTTCAATAGCACCGCGCATCTCGGCAAGAATCCTGGCATTTTTCCAAAGGTTCCCGTGAGACAGCATGGCCCCTTTTGGTACGCCAGTTGTGCCCGATGTATAAAGAATATTAAAGGTTTCGCTGTCATCGGCAGGATAAGTGGAAAATTCGTCTTTCGTAGAGAAGACTTCTTCCAGATTCTGAAAGCCCGACCCTTGCAATGCCCCTAGTGCCACTCGGATAGATGGACCTTCTCCAATTCTTTCGAGAACCTTCGTGATTTGCTCAAGATAAGGCTCCGCCCCGATAAAGGCCTTTGGCTTGGAATCTTTGAGGATGTGCTCAAGCTCATGAACGCGATAAAGAAAGTTTGCAGGGACAACTATAGCTCCCAGTTTCGCTATGGCATAATAAACTAAAATCAATGTTATGCTGTTCGGCATCATTACTATGCACCGATCCCCTGCTCTCAAGCCCAGCTGCTTCAGCCCATTGGCCAGGCGATTACACTTTGTGTCCAATTCTTTGAATTTCACCTCTAGACCTTCGCACCGAACTGCTATTTTATCTGGATACCTATTTGCCGAATTTTCCAAGAATTTCGCTAAGTTCATCGAAACCTCCTTAGACTTAAAGTGCCTTCACGAGGCAATGCTCTATTTCTGTCACTCCTTGTGCGCCAATGTCACGTTAATGTTAAGGGCGGATTCCTTTTCGGGAACCATGATCCCTTTCAATATTACATTGGTGATCTCGTCGGCCAATGCAAGCAGATCTTTAGGTTTTCCGAGCAAACTTCTTCTTATGACAAGGTGTTCTATTGTTCCCCATATCATAGCCCTGATCAGGTAGACATTGAGATCCGGATGGAATTCCCCTGTCCTGACTCCTTCTTCCAGGACTTGGGTGGTGATTCTGGCGGATTTCTGTATCACTTTATAGGCGTCTGTCTTCAAAAAGTTCCTGTTCCCCTTGAGGATCAGCATGGCTACGTTGGCATAGGCTTCGTCAGAGGCATACAGACTAATGTGACGAGAGATCAATGTCCTGAGTTTATTCCCGGCTCCGCGGACATATCTTAAGATTTCCAGGTTTTTTTCTATATACTCTTGAATCTTTTCGGCAGGGATGGAAAAGAGCAGCCCTTCTTTGCTTGAGAAGTATTGGTAAATGGTAGATTCGGAAACTCCGGCCTCCTCGGCGATATCGGATATACGGGCTTCATGAAATCCTTTGGTGCCGAAGATTTTCTCTGCCGCCTTCAGAACAGCCTTGTACTTAATTGGATTTTTTATATCCTTATTGGTTTTTATTGATTTTTCGGCCTTCGACATACCTATCTCCCTCCGAGAGATTTCGCAAATCAAAACATAAACTTTGTTGGCCTGATTGATTGATTTATGATGGCATCCATTCTACTGTCAATTTACTACCCAATCGAAGCCCTGCAAAGAAATCTAGGTGTAGCTACAAGACCAGGCGTCACGTCATAAACTTCCACCATGTTACTGACAAGTTATTTTTAGGGCATGTTAGCCCTACAACGTAGCTTATTGCACTTTATGCTTGAAATGCCTCGCCTATTGTACATATAGCTTGTTCATTAACCTCCAAATACCTTATACGGCAACCAGGTGGCGATTTTGGGGAAGATCATGATGAGTGCTAGGCCAGTGCTTTCTACCAAGGTAAATGGAATTACCGATCTGTAAATATCCCCCATCGTAATGCTCGGCGGCACAATCCCCTTCATGTAAAACAGGTTAAATCCGAAGGGCGGAGTCATGTAACCGATTTCCATGTTAACGGTAAACAGGATTCCAAACCAGATAGGGTCAAAACCATGTGCCTTGACCACAGGTAGGAATATGGGTACACACATCATCATAATTCCGGCCGGATCGAGTACCATAGCTAGAAGGAATATGACAATCTGAATGAAGATAATACTTCCCCAAGCCCCACCTGGGATGTAGGCCATCAGGTTCTCGATCAGCTGGGAAGCGCCCATGCCCTCATATGCAGCGGAAAAGCAATAAGCGCCAAAAAGTATCCACATAATCATCCCGGTAAGCCGGAAGGTGCGCAAACAGGCTTCCACAATGAGGTTCCATGTCAGCTGCCGATACACTGCGGCGGATAGAAGGGCTCCGAGGACGCCCAACCCTGCTGACTCCGTGGGAGTTGTAATTCCGAGAATCATCGAGCCGAGAACCATGAGCACGATCACAATGGGTAGAAATACCGCTTTAAGAGATATAAACTTTTTTCTCCAGTCTCCCCGAGCCTCTTTGGGGAGTGGGGGCCCCAGATGTGGCTGAAAATAGCATCGGATCGCAATATAACTAGATACAAGCACCAGAAGCAAAAGACCTGGAAACACCCCTCCAGCAAAAAGCATGCCCACTGATTCGCCGGATATCAAGGCGTACAAGATCATAATTACGCTGGGGGGGATCAATATACCCCATCCACCTCCCGAATTAATACATCCTACGGCAATAAGCTTGTCATATTTTTTTTCGAGCATAGAAGGAAGCGCAATGGTACCCATAGCGACCACTGCTGCTCCGCTGAT
>CAZIXY010000412.1:0-2554 GCA_964543315.1 uncultured Desulfobacteraceae bacterium
CCACTGAACCGGTAATACATATAAGGCCCTTGCGGGAGATGACGCTGTGTATCATAAGGGCGAGCATTTCTCTATAACGCGCTCCCATAAAAAAGAAGGCAGGGTCCGGTGTGTTCTCAAAAGGAAGTGTGTTTAGCCCGAAATAATCTTGATACATCTCTTTTTACCTCTGATCTAATTGCTTTTGAGGCGTAGCCTCCGTTGGGCATGGTAAAGTGCTGTTCAGGCTTGGGCGTTCACTATGGTCTGCGTGAGTGTGATCAGATTGATAGGACCTGGCTGCGCACGTGGTGTCAGCTTGAATGAGGGCGAGAAACTCTTGGGAGGGAAGGGTTTTGTGACCCAGATAAAATTTACAGTTCGGCCCAAAGAAGAGATTGCCCTTAAAGTGGACTTCCCTGGGGTTGGTCTCGATACGGACCTGGTGCTTGCCTGCTTCAGAGAATATGTTCTTCACCACTCGAACATCCGATACATTGGGCTTGATCCAGAAATTGGTTTTGTTCCTGCGAATGAGATTGCCATTCATGGAGATATTAAAAGGGCTGAACCTAGAGGCGTTGATTTCCACTCCACAATGCCGGTTTTCGGCAAAGAGGTTATCCAGGATAGCTATATGAGCCGTATCATTGGTTCCTGCCACAACGACACCTGATCGCCCGTTCCGAAGGCAGACGTTCTCTTTGATCAGATGATCTCTGCCTCCTAGCCTGATGGCCGAACCGTGGGGGTTGTCAGTGCACTTGTTACCAATAACCTTGTTAGCTCGACCAATGCAGTAAATGCCGTGGTCATATGGCGTCCTAGTGCCATTATTGTAACAGATGTTTTGTTCGACAAGATTATTGAAGCCATATACAAGCAGGCCGGAACGGGCATTGTCATGACATATGTTGCCCTTTATGACATTATTCCTGACCGATTCGACGGGAACATTTCTGGCAAACACATAAAGACCTGTTGATTCAGAAGCAAAGACCTCGCAATGCTCCACGATAATAGAAAATGAGTCTATCACGGAAATATTCTGGGATTGCGAGCCTGATACCTTTAGACGACGCATGGTAAGGTGGTGGCATTCCATGAGCTTGACTCCGCACCCTTTAAAACCTTGGAATACGAGACCGTCGATCACGATATATGATTTTTTCTTCAGCAAGAGTCCATATTTGTTATTTCCGGCCCTGATTATCGATTGGCCAGGCAGTTCGGCCTTGATGGTAATGGCCTTGTTTTCAAGGCCATTGTTTTTGGGACTCAATCTGTCAGGTGGATGGTAGATACCCGGGGCGAGGATGATGATATCCCCTGCTCTTGCTTGTTCCAGGGCCGATTCCAAGCTAAGGCCGTGACTCTTTTCAGGAAAGACTTCAAATGTCTCGCCCAACACCTGGCTAGCCATGAAAAGCCAGATACAAATCATCAAAGAAAAACGAATTAGAATCATAGACCTAAACGCTTCTTGAGGATTTTGAAAATGAATACGGTGTTGCCCCATAGGTACCGCTTGGCCATGCGCAGTGGGTTTTGCATAAGCCTGAAAAGCCACTCCAAACCCATATTACCCATCCATGGGGGACAGCGTCTTAAAGTGCCCGCAAAATATTCAAATGCAGCCCCCGCTGTGATGAAGACTTTGGCACGGATAGCGTTGTGGTGCTCAAGGAGCCATTTTTCCTGCAAGGGCATACCCATGCCGACAACCAAAATGTCCGGTTCAAGGTGATTGATTTTTTCAATGACGGCCATGTTCTCTGGTCCGTTTTTTTCGAAATAGCCGTGATGAGTGCCCAGGAGCTTAAGGCCGGGTGCGTGGTTCCTGAGCCTTTCGGCTGCCCTGTCAGCGATCCCGACTGGGCCACCCAAGAGATATAGGCTGTGGCCCTTTTGTGCCAGATACTCGGCCAGATGCCAGCCCCAGTCGGCCCAGGTCATTCGGCCGCATATTCTATATCCAAGCAATTTTGCGCCCAAAATCACACCGGCTCCATCCACCCTGACCAGATCAGACCGGTTGTAAAAATCGGCCAGCCATCTGTATTTTCTGGCCATATTGAGGCCGTGGATATTGCCCGAGAGGATGAAGCTCTGGCCCTTTTTGTCAATTAACCTGGTGATCTCATTGTGAATCTCCTGCATCTCGGCAGAGGTAATTTTTATTCCCAAAAGGTTGACTGTTTCCATTTCATATCTTTTTCAAATAAATATTATCATACATTTCAGGCTAAGAAAATCCCGATACTTTTGCGGATTTTGTCAGATTTCACCAGAAAGGCCTCTTAAATCAATTAAGTATGTTCTGCGCCTGCCGTTATGCGCCGAATCAATGGAAATCCATTTTCCGTCCGGAGAAAAGCGAGGATGCAGGTCACAGCGAAAGACGCCGCTGTACTTCCACGGTGAAAAGAAACGGCCCACCGTAATCATATCACTCGAATGAATGTTAAATAGGAGTAGCCGTTGCTGGCGGGCCCTATCAGGATATGTGTCCGTCAAAACCCATCTGCCGTCCCGGGAAAACGAGCAGTGACCATCCCCATGCCTATCAAATACT
>CAZIXY010000413.1:0-2544 GCA_964543315.1 uncultured Desulfobacteraceae bacterium
AGTAAAGAATTACACGGTCACCCTTTTTGATACCTATGTCAATAAGAGCATAGGCTATGCGATTGGACTCTTTATCTAAATCTGAGAAGGAAACCCGTAAGATAATCTCACCTGTTTTTAAGAAGATAATGGCTACTCTTGACCCCATTCTCTTAAAACTATTAACAAACAGATCCTTTAAAACTCTATTCACTATACCTCCTGTAGAAGTAACCGTGGTTATTATTTCATTATGTTCGGAAGCCAGAGCACAATCTGCGGAGAAATTGAGATTATCACATCATTTTTGAAGGCAGCCAGAGAATAATCTCGGGGAAAATGATAACGAGGAAAAGACCTATTACGTCAATGATCATGAAAGGTGCGGCTCCAAAAAGAATATCCTTAAGCGTGATTGAAGGTGGTGCGATGCCTTTCATGATATACAAATTCAAACCCAGGGGCGGCGTAATTTGCCCAAGTTCCGTATTTACGACAAACATAACTCCGAACCATATCGGATCAAAGCCTAATGAGACAATAATCGGGAAAAAGATGGGGATGGCCACAACGAGAATACCCGCTGGATCCATGATACAACCTAGGAAAATGAGGATGAGGTTTATTCCAATAATGACCTCGAATGGCGATATATTTTGGCTAGTCAGCCAGTCGCATAACTGCTGGGGAAGGAGCAAGTAAGATAGGATATACCCAAAGAGTGTTGCGGCCACAAGTATCCATCCGATAAAGCAGGTTATGCGGCAGGTGCTTAAAAAAGCCCCTTTGATATTTTTCCAATTGAGATTCCTGTATGCCACGCCAATGACAAAGGCAAAGAAGCAACCGACACCAGCAATTTCCGAAGGTGTTGCGATTCCCAAATAGATTGCAACAAGCATTGATAGCGCCAGAAAAACAATTGCCCAGACCTTCCACAAAGACCGCCACCTTGCACTCCAGGAGATACCAGTCAGTGTGGGTGCAAGTTTCGGGTTCAGCTTACATCGAATAATAATAAAAGATATAAACATGGCACTCAACATGAGACCTGGCACTATCCCACCAATGAAAAGTTTGCCAATGGATTGTTCTACTAAGGTTCCATAGATAATCATGTAAATACTGGGAGGGATGAGAGCGCCGAGAGCGCCTCCTGCGGCAATGCTTCCGGTAGCTAGTCTTCTATCGTAATTGCGGTCTAGCATTTCCGGCACGGCGATTGTACCGATAGTTGCTGTTGTTGCCGTGCTTGCTCCACAAACCGCTGCAAACAATGTACAGGAAACCTGAGAGGAAACCGCCAAACCGCCTGGTACCCACCCTATCCACTTGGAAAGCATATCGAATGCATCACGGCTGACACCGGAATGGAGAATGAATTCAGCCATCAATATGAATAGGGGTATCGCCACCAGGCTGAAGTTATCTAATTGACCGTAAGCTGTAGTAGCGAATAAATATAAGCCTTCAGATCCCCACAAAATCAATACCAACCCCAAAGATACGAATCCAAGGCTAAAGGCAATCGGAACGCCAAAGAAAATCAGCGCTAGTAAGCCACTGAAAATGATAATCAACAGTGCCCACCACTCCATTAGGCTTCACCACCTTTAAGAAGGACAAGAAGCGAACGGAATATCTTTGAGAGAAAGGAAAGACAAACGAGGAAACTTCCAATCGGGATCATAATCTGCAAGGGAAAAAGAGGCACCCTGATGCCCCCGGATGAGACCTCTGCTGAACGAAATGACTCCCATGCCATTGAACTGCCCTGCCAGACCAGTACCACGGCGTATGCAATACATATTGTACTGATTATGATGTCAACGACGGCCAATGTTTTGCCTTTAAATCGTGCATAAATGAAATCGGCTCTCACGTGACCTTCAATAGTAGTAGTATAGGCTGAACCTAGGTACACCATTACCACCAATAAGAAGGCATTGATATCGATTGCCCAGTCCGTGGGGGAGTTGAAGAAGTATCTCCCCCCTACCTCTCTTACAAGCGCAAACATCATCACAAAGGCCAAACCACCTGCTATCCAGCCGGTCACTTTGAAGTATCTATCAAGCCTGGCTAGAAACTGATTCAATTTACTTACATTTTTCACGGTTTCCATATTATATCCTGGCTGTTCTTTCTATCGATTATTGGATTGGAACGCAAGTTTAGAGTGAAGACAGCTTAAGGCAGGGAAGCTTTGAAAACCCTGCCTCGCACTGTTTCCTATTGTCCAAAGAAACGATCCAAAATAATTTTTTTAACGGTTCTCCCCTCAGCACCTAGACCTTGCTTTTCGCACTGCTCAATATACCAGTCCCAAACATGTTCGGTTGCCTTGTACATCTTCTCCCCTTCTTCCGGTGGTAAACTGTAAAACTCCACGCCCTTTTTCTTCGCCTCTCTGATTATGTTGCCATCTTGTTCATTTTCATAAATAGATACCCACTTCTCCCATAGTTCTCTTGATCGTATGGTCTCAAGAATGGTCTTCTGGAGATCCCCATCTAATTTATTCCACTTATCCTGGTTCATCCATATAAAGCTCACCGCATAACC